>NZ_SFBY01000436.1:0-6937 GCF_007095505.1 Microcystis sp. M_QC_C_20170808_M3Col | reverse complement strand
GGCTTGCGGTGTCAGTCCGGGTCGCGACCATAAGACCAGAACAGAGTAAATCTGTTAAGGCAGGTGCGGAACCCCGCAAGGGAAAGAAGCAGAAACCCAAATCGTGAGGTTTGGGAATCGCCGTCCGTTTACGGCGGTGAGGATGTCAACAATCTTGTCAAATTTTTGATTAACGTCCCTTTGTAGATTGTCTATTTTTTCCCTCGCTCCTGGTCAG
The DNA here is from genome assembly GCF_007095505.1 of Microcystis sp. M_QC_C_20170808_M3Col. Classification (NCBI taxonomy): domain Bacteria; kingdom Bacillati; phylum Cyanobacteriota; class Cyanophyceae; order Chroococcales; family Microcystaceae; genus Microcystis; species Microcystis sp. M_QC_C_20170808_M3Col. The sequence goes on along the minus strand of NZ_SFBY01000436.1, from coordinate 6,720 downwards.
AATAGTTTCTAGGGAATAAGTGACGGTTTCTCCTGACATTCTGGTAAACTCCCCTTAGTTTCGTCTTGATCCTTCTCCCATTCTCGCTTTATCGATGGGAAACTACCCTTTAATTAGGGTTTGCGGCAAAAAGTTTTTCTTGGGGGTAGGGTGTGGGGTGTGGGGTGTGGGGTGTAGGGTTTTACCGATTCTGAGGGGGTCAATTACCTAATTTTCAGGGAAAAAGTCCCTGAATTTTCCCCCTGATCACTCCCAGTCCGGTACTTTTTGATTGACAAAAAGTCTAAAAGTCTTACCCAACAAGGTTTTTAGATTTATTCAGCAGACCCTAATTATCATCCCAAAATATAGCGCTGGTGGTTGTTTCCCCAGCAGATACCGGCATCTGTCCCCTTTTGTCGATTAAATTTGTTAGATTTTGGAGGAGAAATGTTAACTTATTTTAAAATTTATGTTGAGCAGCACTGCTACCTATCCCATCGGGGGAACAGATATCGATCGCTTTGATTGTCGTCAAGTTTGGTATCCTATCTACTACGTCAAAGATTTAGACAAAAAGCAGCCCCAACGCTTTACCCTACTAGAACAGGATTTAGTGATTTGGTGGGACAAAAATCAGCAAGAATGGCGAGTTTTCGAGGATAAATGTCCCCATCGCTTGGCTCCTCTCTCAGAAGGTCGTCTTAACGAAAGCGGACATCTAGAATGTCCCTATCACGGTTGGTCTTTTTCCGGAGGGGGAAACTGTGAATTTATTCCCCAACAACCGGAAAACAGTCAAGCTAACACCTCTCGACGCGCTTGTGTGCGGTCTTTTCCCACGGCTATCCGTCAGGGATTATTATTCGTTTATGCGGGTAATCCCGAAAATGCTCCCCTGACTGAGATTCCGATTATTGAACCCATGGAGGAGGATGCCGATGCTTGGATTTGTTTGGATACCTTTCGAGATCTACCCTACTCGGCCGTCACTTTAATGGAAAATATTATCGATTCTAGTCATATTCCCTATACCCATCATCTCACCATCGGTAATCGGGCCAATGCCGCTCCTATGGAGTTAGAAATTATCGAGTCCAATCGTCAGGGATTTAAGGGAATTTGGCCCGAAGGACCGCGTAAAGGTAAATTAGGTCAACAATACAGCAATTTTATCGCCCCCGGATTCATTTACCACGATCTCACCTCGGAAAAGTTCGGACGGACTTTAACCGCGGTCTATGCAACTCCAATCCGTCAGGGAGAATGTCGTCTCTTTGCTCGTTTTCCCTTTAAATTTAACTCTAAACTGCCGAAATTCTTCATTAAGCTTACCCCCACTTGGTATTCCCACATCAATCAAAACGCTATTCTTGAAGATGATCAGATTTTTCTCTACTATCAAGAGCGTTATCTGCAAGCTCAGGGGGATAGTCGGAATTTTAGTCAAGCTTGTTATCTCCCCACCAAAGCGGATTTATTAGTGTTTGAGTATCGCAACTGGGTTAATCAATACCAAGCTGATCCTTTCGCTGGTCAACCTTTTCCCCCCTACAATCAAAAGAGATTCTCCTCGAACGCTATCAGTCTCATACCAAAAATTGTGCTGTTTGTCAAGGGGCTTTAAAAAATATTAATCGTCTGCGGGGGTTAACATTAGCGATCGCTATTATTCTTGGTCTATCTCTACCACTTTTAGCCCTAATTTTCGGTCAATCGGCCCTCCTTCCCGTGACAGTGCTGACAGTATTAACTGTAATTATGGTGGGAGCTTATTGGCGCTTGGGAGAACTGAAAAAACAGTTTTATCAAGGACGGGAATTATTGCCGAGAAATACCGGTAAAAAGAGCGGAAGCTAGGGAACCTGTTCCTCTTTGCTTTGATTTTGGGGAGATTGCTGAAGTTCTTGCCAGCGAGTTTCTGCCAGTTGTTTTTGTGTTTGTACTTCTCGGTCATTGGAACGATAACGAAGTGATTCTTGATAAGCTTGAATCGCTCGCTCGTATTGACCGAGTTTAAACCAACTATTGCCTAAACTTTTCCAGGTTTCGGGGTTATCTTTTTGTCTTTGAATCGCCTGTTGATAGGCAGTTATAGCTTGGGAATTGTCGCCTAAACGATAGCAAGCGTTACCGATACCGATAAAAACTTCGGCTTTTTGGGAAGAAATGCGGCGAGCTTTTTCGTAGGATGCGATCGCTTCTTGAAATCTTTCCATTTGATGAAGTAATGCCCCTTGATTTAACCAAGCTTGATAATAATTAGAATTGGCTTTAGTTGCTTGAGTAAATGCCTCCAAAGCTTCTGAATTGCGGCCTAATTTTTGCAGAATAATCCCTTGACTATAGTGAGCTTGGGAAAATTGGGGATTAAATTGTCCGGCTTTGCTATAACTTTCTAAAGCATCATTAATTTTATTTAATTGATACAAACTATTACCTTTTTGATACCAAATTAAGGCATTATCCGATTCGATCGCTAGAGCCTGATCGTAGGCTTTAACTGCCCCTTCATAATCCTCAAGATTTTGTAATGACCAGCCTTTTTTATACCATGCTTTGGCATCATTTTGCTGAAAAGTTAACAATTTGTCAAGAGCTTTTTGGGCGGCGGAATATTGTTGCAGTTCTAAATAGATATTGGCTTTACCTTGCCAAGCTTGACTAGCGGCAGGATTAAAAGATAAGACCCGATCAAAACTTTCCAAAGCCTCCTGATTTTTGCCTAATTTATCTAAAGCTTGCCCGCGACCGAGCCAAGCTTGCCAAGCGGAATCTGGGTTAATTTGAATAGCTTTTTCGTAGGTATTTAAAGCTTCCGAGTATCTTTTTAAAGCTAATAAAGTATCAGCTTTTCCTTGCAATGCCCCAAGATAATCGGGATTAATTTTTAAGGCTTGACCATAGGAATTAAGGGCATCAGTATAGCGTTTGAGTTGATAAAAAGTCTGACCTTGTTGATAGTAATCAAGAGAATTACGAGAATTTTTCCAATAGTCAAAACCCAGATAAGCACCTGCTATTAAGCCAATTATCCCAGAGACAAACAAGATTTTTGTTAGCCAAGATTTCCCTTGACGAGCCACCTGACCTTGAGGTTTCACACCATAGGTAGTTTTCGGAGCGAGATGATAAATTTTCCCTAATTTTCTCAGATCGATTAATGCTTCACTGACACTGGTATAACGCTGACGAAAATCATAGCGGATCATGCGCTCGATAACATAACTAAACTCGGCGCTAGTCATGGCCAAATGTTGCCAGAGAATTTCCCCCGTGCGAGCATCCAGTGGAATATCTTCGGTATCTTTACCGGTTAAAGCTTGTAATCCAATAATACCAGTGGCATAGATATCGCTACTAAAACGCGGATAACCCTGGGCCTGTTCACTGGGGAAATAACCAGGGGTACCAATAGCGACGGTAGAAACGGTTTTACCTTCTTTAACCACTTGAGTGCTAATTTCTTTGACAGCACCAAAATCAATTAAAACCAATTGATGATCTTGGCTGCGACGAATAAGATTGAAGGGATTAACATCGCGATGGATCACCTGTTTGTGATGGACAAATTCGAGAATTGAGAGAATTTCTGTTAATAAAGCCACCACTTTCCCTTCATCTTGCCTATAGACACCGGCAGTAATTTCTCTGGCTAAATCTTCCCCTTCAATGTATTCTTGCACGAGGAAAAATTGCCCATTTTCCTCAAAATAAGCAAATAAACGGGGAATCTGGCGATGAATGCCCAATTCTTGCAGGATTTTCGCCTCGGTTTCAAAGAGTCGTCTAGCGATGGCTATAGTTTCGGCATCTTGGCACTGGGGTTTAAATTGTTTGATCACACAGCGATTTTGATTGGGTAACTGGCGATCGCAGGCCAAGAAAGTCTGTCCGAATCCCCCTTTCCCCAATTGACGGATAATTTGGTAGCGATGACTAAGGATGTTTCCGGTAGCGAGTTCCATAGACGATGGCAATCCGAGGTTTTTTACGATTCTTTTTTACTATTCTAGGCTTTTCGGCTCTCTTTTGCGGTGGATAGACAAAGTACAGAAATTCTGCCATTCTACTTTTTTCCCTATAGAGAGGGAAAAAATTCCCTGTGGAGGGGACTGACATGACAGACAGAAAAAAATAATCTAGAAACAGAGAAAGTTCACTGTTGTTTGAGGATAACCGCTATGTCTATCAATCCTGTTACTAGGGTTAGTACATCTTTACTGATTACCCTGCTCATGGGTTCCATGTCCGGTACTTTTCCCGTCCTCGCTCAAAGTAATATTAATCGGCCACGTCTCATCGCTCAACAAATATCGATTCCGGCGGGAACAGTTATTCCCTTAAATTACGAGAAAGCCGATAAAATTTTAGTTTCTAAAAGCGATGTTATTCCTCTGACTTTAACCGTAGCCAGAGATATTCGTGACCGGAATGGGAGTGTGGTGATTGCAGCGGGAAGTGAAGTCAAGGGTACTTTAGAAGCGGCGGGCCGAGGTGTGCGGTTTATTGCCGATGAAATTGGCCTCGATGGGGGTAATCGCACTATTCCCCTCAATGCTAGTTCGCGATTAATTACTACCACTGAAACGGTGCGTAAAGGGGCAAAAACTCAAGATATCTTAGGGGGAACCGTCGCTGGTGCGGGGGCAGCCACAGCGATCGCTGCTCTCACGGGCGATCGCAAGATTGAAGTTCTCGATGTCTTAGCGGGGGCAGCCGTGGGAACCCTTGCAGGATGGGGTTTACCGGCGGCGGGAATTGTCGGTGGTAGTTCCGTGCAGTTATACTCTGTTAACCCCGATCGAGATTTAAATATTACCCTGCAATCGCCCCTAGTGATCAGAGATTAGTAAACGCCAAACCATGACCAAATCCGCCAGCAGACGGATTTGGTGGCAACTCATACTAAATCCGTTGAGTATAGGCTATATATCAGGACAGGCAAAAGGCAAGAGGCAAAAGGCAAAAGGAGGAATAGATAATCAGTTTTTAATAACTGGATTTAGTATCATTGGTTATTTCTGGATTTAACCAGAGCGATCGATTTGTTAGATTTTTAATAGTCGGTCTGTCAACCGATAGATAGAAACAGTTAAAACATCAGAATCAGAGATCAAAGTATGAAACTTCCTACAGGGTTACGGCGCACTATTACCCACGCTTTGGCAACTTTTCTAGGAATTATGCTCGGTTTTAGCAGTTTAGCGGCGGTAAATGCTCAAAATCTGCCCAGCGTTGCCGCCGATGTGGCCAGAATTACCCCAGAGATGACGGCGGAAAGTTTTGTCGCTAAGGCAGTGGCGCGCACGGGTGCGGCAGTGGTGCGAATTGACACCGAAGCGATCATTACTCGTCCCAATAGCCCCTTTTTTGATGATCCTTTTTTTCAGGAGTTTTTTGGGGAACAGTTTCGTGTCCCGACACAGCAGCGAGTGGCTGGCCAGGGATCGGGTTTTATTATCGATGGCAGTGGTTTAATCTTAACTAATGCCCATGTGGTCGATAATGCCGATAAGGTAACGGTGACATTAAAAGATGGTCGTAGCTTCAAAGGAGAAGTACGCGGTACTGATGAGATCACTGATTTAGCCGTGGTGAAAATTAATCCCCAAGGAGAAAAATTACCTGTAGCCGTCCTCGGCAATTCCGCATCCATACAAGTGGGAGACTGGGCGATCGCAGTAGGCAATCCCGTCGGTCTAGATAATACGGTAACTTTAGGAATTATTAGCACGATCGGGCGCTCGGCGGCTAAGGCGGGTATTCCCGATAAACGCATTGATTTTATCCAAACCGATGCCGCTATTAACCCGGGTAATTCCGGCGGTCCTTTACTCAACGCCCAAGGAGAAGTCATCGGCATCAATACGGCGATTCGTGCCGATGCCATGGGGATCGGTTTTGCCATTCCCATCGACCGGGCCAAGCAGTTACAAGCGACCCTAGAAGCAGGTCAAAAGGTGGCCCATCCCTATATCGGTGTACAGATGGTTAATCTAACTCCCGATTTAGCCCGGGCTAATAATCAAAACCCCAATTCTGCCATGATCGTCCCGGAAGTGTCGGGAATTTTGGTGGTGAAAGTCCTACCCAATACCCCCGCCGAAAAAGCCGGGATCCGTCGCGGGGATGTGATTGTCAAAGCTAATAATCAACCGGTTAGCGATGGCGGTGAGTTACAGGAAATGGTGGAAAAAACCGGGATCGGTCAATCTTTACCCCTCAGGATCAGAAGGGGCGAAAGGGCGATCGATCTCACCGTAATCACCGCCCAAATGTCGAATCAGTAATCGGCGGTTCGGAGTCAGTTTTCAGTTTTCAGTTTTCAGTTTTCAGATGTGAGTTTTCAGTTCACTGAAAATACTCCCCACTTCATAATTCATAATTCATAATTAATAATTCCTGCCCCCTACTTTCCTATACTTTTTAAACAGGATTTAGTATCATACCTTGATTGAGCAAGGCCGAAAATCTTTTGAACTACTCCAATCCGCTTCCCTGAGATGGTCGTTTCTGACGCTTCTTTGCCGATGGCGGTTGCCTCATACTTCCGCACAAAGAGAAGCTCGACGACTCTGCGTCTAAAGAGGTTTGTTCCAAACCCCTTGCATAATTAGGATCTGCTGAATAAAGCTAAAAACCTTACAGGAAAGGGCTTTTAGCTTGATTGAGAGTCGCTCAGGTGCCCCTGAATCTGCTAAAATTACTCAAAACCCTTGCATCTTCTCTACCTAGTAC
>NZ_SFBY01000435.1:0-6479 GCF_007095505.1 Microcystis sp. M_QC_C_20170808_M3Col | reverse complement strand
GTTGTTCTTTTTGGTCTGTATTCATGATTCTACCGTTTAATTGTTTCTCTTTATTTTGCCTTAGCTAACGTTTTTAGTCTCTAAGCATTTATACTTATTGCAAAATTGGGATGCTCCCTTTTATGTTTTTCTAATTCCCTAGTTAATCTAGTTCCTTTGAGCGGTTTATCGTAATCTGCAGCTATACCAATCTGATGACATAATTCATAATAAAAATCCTTATCTCCTACTAATCCTTCTAAGTTCAGATACAAGGGTTTTCGAGGACTACGCAGATACTCCCTTGCTTGATGGTAAAGTCCCCAAAGCAGCGTGGTTTTTCCTGTACCGCGTTCCCCGATAATAGCTGCACTACTGCCGGAATTTAAAATCTCAAAAATATCTTTAATTTCTTGTTCTCGTCCAAAAATTTGCTGAATTTCTTTAATACCTCCAGAAGTGGGTATAAAAGGATTATTCGCATTTTTTTGGGGTTGTAATTGCGGAAAATATTTAAAAATAGTCTGAACTGGAATCGCTCTTCCTCCCAAATCACTGTACTCATCTCTGGTTTTATTCACCACTCCGCACACTTTCCCCGTGCGTAAATTTAAAAGCGGTGAACCACTAAAACCGGGTTGTACTTGCCCTAATTTAAACTTGATTAGGGGGTTTTCATCCCCGGTTAAACCTATATACTCAAAGTCGCTAGGATCACCGTTCGGATAATCATTGGTATAGCCAAAAGTGTATAATTTATCTGTTAATTGTAAATCTTGATCAAAATCGATATATTTGTGATCTAAAGGAGAGTTTAATTGTAAAAGAGCCAAATCGATCCCATCTAAATTCGGCAAGTTGATAATTTTGGCACTAGAAATTTGACCTTGCCAAATTATCTCGATAGTCTCGTGATTATCCCGCGCATCTTTCACCACATGAAGACAGGTCAAAATTAACCCTTGTCCCACAAAAAAGCCTGTTCCTGACCCATAGATTAACTTTAACCTGACAGTGTGCGAGGGTAGAGATTCCGGGGTAAGCATTTAATCAATTTATACTCCCCATTCCAGGGTAATTTTTAAATTTCCCTTTCCCTCACCTTCCACAATTAAAGCGGTTAGTTTACCGGATTTTACCGTGACTTCTACCCCAAACTCTACGGTGGCCTTTTTGGGTTGCACTTTATTTATCGTAGCAGCGATCGATTCGGTAATTGCCTCAATTGTATCAGCCACACTTTGAAAGTCAAATAATTGATCGGATACTTCCCGTTCACCACCGAAACTTCTCGCTTCTACTAAGACGGTGACATTTTCTTTAACTTTAACTGAAATAACCTCAGATCTAGATTGTGGCATAAGGCTCCTCGAATGACCCGTTTATGGTTTTCTCGATTGGTTCTCGGACAAACTTATAGCGGAACTAAAAAAGGCTTATATATATTTTGGCACGGATTCCCATTATACTAAAAAGTATATGTCAAATCGAGGGATTTTGTCAAGTCTTTTTTGCCATTAATCTATAGAATTTGGAGACAAAAAGGAATTATTGGGCAGAAAGAGGCGATGGGATGTTATTATTTAAAGCCGATGGACTAGAAGCAATGGCGAATAGTAGTGGAATAGGCGATTAAAGGAGTGAAACCTGTGCAAATATTCACGACAATCCCCGGTTTACGCACTTTTTTGGCTGATTATCGCCATGATCGCAGTATTGCCCTTGTGCCAACCATGGGGGCGCTCCATAAAGGTCATGCTAGTCTAATTCGGCGCGCAGTGGCCGAAGCGGAGATAACTGTGGTTAGTATTTTTGTTAATCCTCTACAATTTGCTCCCACAGAGGATTTTTCTCGCTATCCCCGCAGCCTTGACAGCGATCGCCAATTGTGTGCATCCTTGGGAGTTGCTGCTATTTTTGCTCCTAGTGCGGAAACTTTAGGAATTGGTGATTCTGAGGACATAACCGCAGTTATTCCCCCGATTTCTCTGACTAGCGGGTTATGTGGTGCTTTTCGTCCGGGGCATTTTCAGGGAGTAGCCACAATTGTCACTAGGTTGTTTAATATAATTGCACCGACGATCGCCTATTTTGGCGAAAAGGATGCCCAACAGTTAGCGATTATCCGGCAATTAGTCAGGGATTTAAATTTAGCGATCGAGATTCGCGCTTGTGCTACAGTGAGAGAAACATCGGGATTAGCAGTTAGTTCTCGCAATCAGTATCTATCGACCGCAGAAAGGGAAAAAGCGACAATTATCGTCAAAAGTTTGCAATTAGCTCTCGAAAGTTTTCATTTAGGGGAAAGACAAAGGGAAAAACTACTGGCTATTGTTCAAAAAAATCTCGACAGAGTACCAGAATTTCGCTGTCAGTATCTGGATTTAGTCCATCCCCAGAGTTTACAACCGATCGAGCAGATCGAGACAGATGGCTTGTTAGCGATCGCTGGATTGATCGGTCAAACCCGTTTAATTGATAATATTATCTTGCGTCAACGTCGGGCAGTTATCGCTATTGATGGGCCTGCTGGAGCGGGAAAATCCACAGTCACGCGCTTAGTAGCGGAAAAATTGGGGTTAACCTATCTCGATACCGGTGCGATGTATCGCGCAGTGACATGGTTAGTGGTCAATTCCGGTCTGGATTTGTCCGCAGAAGCGGCCATCGCCGAGTTATTATCTTTAGCGAAGATAGCAATAATTCCGGCCGATAGTCCCGAAAATGTGACTATAGTGAAGATTAATGGGCAGGATGTGACTTTAGAGATTCGCTCTCCCGCAATTACCGCGCAAGTGTCCAGAATTGCCGCTCAAAAAGCGGTGCGACAGCAGTTAGTCACCCTGCAAAGAGAGATGGGAATGTCAGGGGGAATAGTCGTCGAAGGTCGGGATATTGGTACTAATGTTTTCCCAGAAGCGGAATTAAAGATTTTCTTGACAGCAACACCCGAAGAAAGAGCCAGAAGAAGATTGAAAGACTTAGAAGCGCAGGGAAATGGGGGTATTAGTCTCGCAGAATTAACCCAAGAGATTGAAAAAAGGGATTATTTGGATAGTAATCGCTCCCTAGCACCCCTGCGAAAAGCCGCAGATGCGATCGAAGTTAATAGCGATCATCTCAGTATTGCAGAAGTCACGGAAAAAATCATTGCTCTTTATCATCAAGGAGAAGAAAATCAATGGAGAAGCCTCTAGTTTTTTTAGATACTGATGTTTTGATTTCTTATCTACGAGGAGATCTAGCCAGTGTACATTTATTCGATCGAGAAATACTCGATTGCGTTTGTCTTGCTATTAATGCGATCGTTTTACAAGAGTTATTATTTTTAGCAGAAGTTCGTAATCATCCTGAAATAGTCGATCGGATTCAAGAAAAGGTGACTATCTTGGATTTTGATTTAGTTAAACTTGATAAATATTGGCAAAATGCTAGAGATATTCGCAATATTTTGGCAGACTCGAATGATGTTTTAATCTTAAGTAGTGCCGCTAATTGTGATTATTTAGTTACCTACGATCAAAAACTTAAAAAAGCCTCTAGTTATCTATATAACTCTAAACCGATGGTAGTAACAACTGAAGAATTATTAGAGGTTATCGATCAAGAAAATATAGTCCCTTCTAGCCTCTCTTGCCAAGGATATAAATCGTCAATTTTCCCCTTAAACAAGGTGATTTAGGGAGATAATTATGAAGTTAAATTCCCTGACTATCAAATCTATCTGTTTAACGGTAACTTCCTTGATAATTATCGGCAGTCCAGCTATATCTTTAGCCGATCATAGATCACCAATAACTTTAGCTTCTAGGGATTTATCAAACCAGCAACAGGGACGAACAATTATTCTTAATGGTCGTTCTTTCTCTATTCCTTGGCAACAGTGGACAGTAGGAAATAGTACCAGAATTGCCATGAGTGACACGGGAGCAAGACAATTATTCGGCATGGATTTTCTTAGCACAAATGATCCGAAAAAGCAACCGATAAGCTGGTTTAATTTACAAACTTTATCAGCTAATTTTATCAATTCCGATCGCTGGCTAGACGTTACGGATATTTTACTAACAACGGGTGCAACAACCACTATTAATGGCGATAGTTTAACTATTAACTTTCCTGCTCCTCAGATTCAAGATATTCAGCTAGAAAATTATGGGGCAGTACAACGGATTATTATGCAACTCGATCGCCCGACCTTTTGGCAAGTTAGTCAGGCAAAAAATCAAGCAGTGATTACCCTAGAAGGAAATGCCCAGCAATCGCTTATCTCTAGGTTTCAACCCCAAACTAGCAGCAACAGTAACCAAAATAACGATGAAGATGATCTAGGCAACTCTAATAATAACTTACCCACTCAGATCACTTCCTTAGAAAATAATGGAGTGATCAGTCGTTTAAAAATTAACCTTCCCACTGCCTACGGATTACAGATTAGCAGTGTGGATAATCCTCCCCGAATTATTATTGATTCTCGTCCCGATGCTATGGATGAAAAGCGCATTGTTTGGCAACCAGGGTTAATCTGGAATCAAAAATATATCCAGTTAGACAAAGATTGGTTTCCCGTGACTTGGTTAGAAATCGATCCCAGAAATCCCCAGATAACTATTAAACCAATTACCGCTAATTCCACCTCAGTGCGCGGCACTAATCCCCTGATCATGATTAATAGCGAAAGTAATGCGGTAGCGATGATTAATGGCGGCTTTTTTAATCGTAATAATCAGTTACCTTTGGGGGCAATTCGTGTCGATGGCAAATGGTTATCCGGACCAATTTTAAACCGAGGAGCGATCGCATGGGATAATCGTGGTCAGATCAGGATCGATCGCCTCAGTTTAGAGGAAACTCTCATTACTGCCACTGGACAACGTTTTCCCCTAACCCAGTTAAATAGTGCTTTCCTGACAGCCGGCTGCAGTCGTTATACTCGCGATTGGGGGAGTAATTATCATCCCCTCACCGAGCGCGAAACTGGGTTAGTCGTCCAAGGCGATCGCATAACGGAGAAATTAAATAATCTTTTCCCACAGGATAGTATCGCCATACCAGAAAATGGTTATTTAGTCATCTGCCGAAAGACAGAGATTAATTTAAATATTGGTGAAAGAGTCAACCTCGATAGCGTCACCCTACCGAGAGATTTTGCTGATTATCCCCAGATTTTAGGTGCTGGCCCCCTATTATTGCAGAATGGGCGCATAGTTTTGGACGGAAATGCCGAAAAATTTAGTCCTGCATTCCAAAATCAACAGGCTTCCCGTAGTGCGATCGCCGTCAGTCGAGAAGGAAAAATTTTGCTAGTGGCTATCCATAATCGTGTCGGGGGAAGGGGGGCAACTTTAGGCGAATTAGCCCGAATTTTGCTGTTAATGACGGCAAAGGACGGTTTAAACCTAGATGGGGGTAGTTCCACCGGGATAGCCTTGGGGGGTTATCTGCTCGATCGCTCTGCCGTTACCGCCGCAAAAGTCCATAATGGAATAGGGATATTTTTGTCCCCGTCTCCTTGAAAGGTGTGAAAACAATGGATAATAGCGACTGGATTAAACAATTGCTGCTGATGGGTATTGGCACTACTTCCATGGTGGCAGAAAAGATCAAAGAAGTGAGCGACGAATTAGTAAAAGACGGTAAAATCAATTCCGATCAGGCTAAAAACTTTGTCGATGATCTGATGACACAGATGAAGTCTGAACAAGGGAGCTTCGAGAATAACTTAGAACGCTATATCCGCAATATCTTGCAGGATTTAGGGGTTCCCCGACAATCGGAAATGGATGAACTGCGAGGAAGGATTGATAGATTAGAACGGCAGGTGAGAGACTTAGAGAATAAACTCTGGCGTTAGGGAATTATGAAATCAATGCGCGAAATCTTGCTCAGTTTTGCTATCATTGCGGTTTGTGGCTTATTTTTAATCGTTGCTTCCCTCTTTGGTGGGGGGGAAAAAACCAATGCGATCGCCGCAGAAATCGAGCCACCCGCTATCACTCAAACTATTAATAAGGAAATCATCTCCATGGATTTAGATCAAGCAGTCACCACCGATTCGGGACTAAAATACATCGATATCGTGGAAGGAACTGGAGAAAGTCCTCAAAAAGGTCAAAAAGTGACTGTTCACTACACGGGAACCCTCACAGACGGCAAAAAATTCGATAGTTCCAAAGATCGCAATCAACCTTTTACCTTTACCATTGGAGTTGGTCAAGTGATCAAAGGATGGGATGAAGGAGTGGCATCGATGAAAGTCGGTGGGCAGCGTACCTTAATTATCCCCCCAGAATTAGGTTATGGTGCGCGGGGTGCGGGTGGGGTGATTCCTCCCAACGCGACTTTACTTTTCGATGTGGAATTGTTGGAAGTTAAATAGGTTTTGCTGAATAAATCTAAAAACCTTATCCAACAAGGTTTTTAGACTTTTTTGACCTCAAAAAGTGCCGACCCTTGGAGTGATTGGGGGGAAAATTCAGGGACTTTTTCCCTGAAAATTA
>NZ_SFBY01000434.1:0-7489 GCF_007095505.1 Microcystis sp. M_QC_C_20170808_M3Col | reverse complement strand
ACCGGAAGGCAATTGATAGCCTGTTAAATTCCCTTGTTTCCACCACCTCCAAGCCGTTCGATAACTTATTCTTGTTTTTTTTGCCTAGTCTGATAGTTTCCTGTCTATATATTACCATGGCTGGCTATATATGACTATATTTGTATTGAAACTTTACAATACTTCATCTTGATGAGAGATGAGAAACGCTCTCTTACACCAAATCCGTTTTTAATAGTGTGATTAACTCTCAAGTTATCAATTGTTTCTCCCTGCTCCCCACTCCGAAGCTCCAGCGCTCCCTTCTCCCCACACCCTACACCCCACTGTCCTATACCTTTTAAACAGGATTTAGTATTACCTCCTCTTGTCACTAATAATAAATCTGATAAGCTAATTATTTGACACTCCTGGGCCTAAAGGCGTGAGGATTCTCGAAGCTCATCACTGCGCTTTCTGGTTTCCCTTACTCATCGAAAATTTTGGGTCTGAAACCCTGTCGTTCTACGACGGCTTTACCGTTAAATATTAGCGCATTTACACGATATATGCCAGAATGTGAAATATGGAGAAAGCCTACTCGTTTCGATTTTACCCAACACCAGAACAAGAGTCGCTATTGCGGCGCACCTTGGGCTGTGTAAGATTGGTTGACAATAAGGCACTCCATCTCAGAACACAAGCTTGGTATGAAAGACAAGAAAGAGTAGCATATGCTGAAACTTCTTCAACGTTGACCGATTGGAAAAAGCAAGAAGAATTAGACTTTCTCAATGAAGTAAGCTGTGTACCTTTACAACAAGGGTTAAGACATTTACAAACAGCTTTCACTAACTTCTTTGCTCAACGAGGATCTTAGTCCCCAGAAAAAGGGACTTTCCCCCATCAACATTTCCTTGTTAAAGACATGGGTTTTAACCTTGTACAGGTTAGAGGGTTATGATTCTTTAACAAAGGGAATTGACCACAATAAGCACAAAATCCGCCAATTATTGTCTTTATGTCGCTAAAATTTCGTTTCTCGCCGTATTTCTCCTTTTTTCTTGAGAATGAAACGACCCTACCCACGTCGGGGGGTTGGGGGGTGTTGCCTCTTGCCTCGTCTGGCCCAAGTAATTTAAATTACGAACAGCCTAGTGCATTTATGCTAGTATAACATCAGGAGGTAAAAATACAATGTATAGATGCCAGCAAAATCTAATGAGCATGGATAAACATTTAAAGGCTATCCTTGAGTTCATTTGTGCTGAGTCTCATAAACTGACTAACTGTGCAATTTATTATGCCCGTCAACTTTATTTCAAAACCGATAAAATTATTGGTAAATTTGATTTAGAGAAAGAGTATAAAAACAACAAACACTATCAAGTTTTATCCTCTCAGGCAGCACAGCAAATACTTAGAAGTGTTCCTGAGTCCTTTAAATCATTTAAAGAGCTAAACCAGAAATATAGAAAGGGAGAGTTAACAGATAAGCATCATTTACTTAAATACATAAAAAAAGAAGGTCTGTTCCTTGTCACTTATCCCAAGCAAGCCCTAAAATGGGTTGATAATCAAGTTAGAATCCCTTTAGGAAAAACTGTTAAGCAATGGTTTGGACTTGATAGCTTCTATTTGCCAATGCCCTCCAATTTGAGGTTTCAAGAAATTAAGGAATTAAGAATACTGCCCAGAAATCATTGTTTTTATGTTGAGTTTGTTTATGAGAGTAAACCAGTCGAGATTGAGGTCAATCCCGATAATGTGCTAGGTTTAGATCGGGGTTTAAAGAATTGGCTAACAGGAGTTTCTAGTCTCGGTACTAGCTTTATAATTGATGGAAGACATCTTAAGTCTGTTAATCGTTGGTACAACAAACAGGTAGCTACTCTCAAAGAAGGAAAACCTCAAGGATTTTGGTCAACCCAACTCGCTAAAATCACAGAAAAGCGTAATCGACAAATAAGAGATGCTGTTAATAAAGCAGCTAGACTGGTTATTAATTACTGCATTGAGCATCAAATTGGAGTGGTTGTTTTTGGATGGAATAAAGAACAAAAACAAGAATGTAATTTAGTCCAAAATAATCATCAATCTTTTGTTTCAATTCCTACAGCAAAACTCAAAGAACGCATTAGAAAAGTGTGTGAACATTGTGGGATTAAGTTTATTGAAACCGAGGAAAGTTATCCATTAAAAGCTTCTTTTTTAGACAATGACTCGCTACCTAAATTTGGTAAAAAAACCGAAGGGTGGCAACCATCAGGAAAGAGAACAAAAAGAGGATTGTATCGGGCTGCTCAAAATCAGTACATTAATGCTGATGCTAATGGGGCAGCTAACATAATTCGGAAAGTAAGCACAACACTTAATTTTAATTTAAGTCGAGTGTCTAGGGTCGTTTTGACTCGTCCCCAGAAATTCAAGTTCTGGTCAGCTAAAAAGACGCGAAGTCCGCTTAGAATTCTCTATCATTTATGGGTCGGAGAAGTCAAAAAAACTTTTATTATGGAGGACGACTACTCGTGCTATACCTTGCAGAAGTAAAAAAACAGACTAGAGGTTTTATCGGTGGTTACAAAACCGAATTGAAACTATTGGCCTGTCAGCATAACGATCAGACGTGGAGTGCCATACCGGGGGAAGATATCTTAACCTACGACGAAACTAACTCCCTGGGTGAAGGTGCGCTTCTCTTGGTAAATTTGAGCAATAATCGTCAACTGCAAGGAAACCCGGAATTAGCGGGAGCGGAGATGGTGCGGCAACTGCAAAAGATTGCCCGTTTGATGGAGCGCAGCAAGAAAGATCAAGAGAAAATCGAGGAGTGGAAACAATCCCTCACCTATCAAAGCGAGATTCTCAACCGCCAGAAAATGGAAATGGAGACAAGAATCGAGCAAATTGAACAAATAGAGGCAGAATTCGAGTATTTAGAGCGCAAAAGACAAGAACTGGAAACCCTAAAACAACAATTAAACGAGCAACAGCGACACCTGGAAGAAGGAAAAATAAATTTTAACTCCTCCCCCAATCTTTCCCCAGAAAAACAACAATTTATTCGCTCTCTAGCGGAGCGTTTAGCTAATAATCATGATCGGGGCAATTCTCCCTCACAAATTCTCCATTCCACTCTTGAATCTGTGCAGGAACAACAGACAATTTTAAATAGTTGTTGGCAGAGTTTAGAGGAGCAGAAAAAAGCTGTAGAAAATCGTCAGTTCGCCAACGATGAAATGCTCGATTATCTCGAACAAAGAGCGAGGGAATTACAGACGAGTCGCGGTGCTTTGGAAACGGCTAAAATACAATTACAAATACAAGAAACTGTTCTGAGTCAAAAACAGGAATTATTCGAGAGCCTTAACCTCACCCTACAAACCACTGATTCTACTCGACAAATGCTCCTTCGTCTCCTGCAAGGGGAAGAACTAGATTTTGATGGTAAAATCGATCTAGAAGCTCTTGAAAAAATGCCTTTAGAAGAATTGGAGAGCTTAGTTAAGAACTTACAAACAGACCTCAAGCGCTGGGAAATTTTTGTCAACGACCAAGAGGAAGAATTAACTCTCCAATGCCAAACCGTGGAAGAATTAGAAGCAAGAATGGCCACAATAGATGAATCAGAGCGAGCTAATTTAGAAGAAGAATTAGCCGAGGAACAGGAAAAAAAAGGAATGCTGGCGGCAACTTTGGTCGGACAAAGACGTAATCTCCACGAAAGGCAAGCTATTCGCTCTCAACATCTGAAAATTCTGCAACGGAGACAGGGAATTTTATCCCCAGAAGATGCCCAAAAATGTAGCTTTGAACCATTGTTAATTCTCTTGGAGGATAGTTATCAAAATAATCTCCAAGAAAGTCAACGTTTAGCAGCAGAAATCAAGCGACTACAAGAGGATTTACCAAAAAACAGAGATACTATTGATGAGCAATGGTCGGATTTAGAGCAAAAAACTCGTGAATTTGAAGAACAGGAGCGACAATGGCGCGATGCTAATCTGGCATTATTGCGTTTAAAAACTCAGGTACAACAGTACGAAACTTTCCTGCAACCCGTGCAGGATCAACTCGATCAAATCCGTCAAAAACTAGAAACTATCTCCCAATGGTTGATGCCTATGGAATCTAATGGTAGTGCCTATCCTTAGGCTATTAACAGTTAGGCTTAATTAGGGCTTCCTGAATAAATCTAAAAACCTTTTTGGGTAATACTTTTAGACTTTTTGTCAATCAAAAAGTACCAGGCATGGGAGTGATCAGGGGGAAAATTGAGGTACTTTTTCCCTGAAAATTAGGTAATTAGCCACCTCAAAACCGGTAAAACCCCACATCCCACACCCCACACCCCACACCCTGTCCCCACGAAAAACTTTTTCAGCAGACCCTAATTAGGGCTTCCTGAACAAAGAATACGGGGCAATCTGGACATAGATTTCGCCGTTTTTGCCGAGCAATGATAACTTTTATAGCTTTTTATCTATGGATAAAATAATTTAGATCAATTTAACTCTAGGTTAGGGTTTGCTGAATAAATCTAAAAACCTTGTTGGGTAATACTTTTAGACTTTTTCGAAATCAAAAAGTACCAGATCTGGGGGTGATCAGGGGGAAAATTGAGGGACTTTTTCCCTAAAAATTAGGTAATTGACCCCCTCAAAATCGGTAAAACCCTACACCCCACACCCCACACCCTACCCCCACCAACAAACTTTTTGCCGCAAACCCTAGGTTAGATGTGGTATGGACTAGGATTAGTAATTTATACTCAGATAGTTATGAGACAATCCGATCGAGAAATAATAATTTTAGCGGCTGTGGCCTCCCTCTTAGCGGTGGTGGCGGAAGTGGCAATCGCTTTTTAGATAAAAAAAACTGATTTATGAGGTTAAAGTCGGGCAAAATTGGCAATCAATGCCGAGGAAAGATATCGATAGAATGCTTGTGACAGGGGCAGCAATTGCGAGCGCCTCGATGAGCGAAATTAAAGCATGAATATTAGTGTAACCGGTCAGGTAAAAAGAATCGAAATAGGCACGGGAACTTGGGCATTAATTGCCGATAACGGTCAAACCTACGAATTAATAGACCCTCCCGCCGAATTAACCCAAAAAAAGGCAAAAGTGACAGTTATAGGTCAAATTCGCTCAGATGTGATGACTCTGGCCATGATCGGGCCGGTTTTACAAGTGATCTCCTTTCAATCCTTGCCATGA
This sequence comes from Microcystis sp. M_QC_C_20170808_M3Col, assembly GCF_007095505.1. NCBI lineage: Bacteria > Bacillati > Cyanobacteriota > Cyanophyceae > Chroococcales > Microcystaceae > Microcystis > Microcystis sp. M_QC_C_20170808_M3Col. Next base: position 2,312 of record NZ_SFBY01000434.1, on the reverse strand, counting down.
AGCCGCGAAATGCTACTTAAAAACGGGCAAAAACCGCTTTTTAAGCCTGTAATCTCGAAAAATTGCCGTAATTGTCCTTCGGCTATCCCAGAAAGAAAAATTGTCAAGAAGACCCTAAAGGTTGATTTTTTCGAGAATAATCTCGAAATTTTGAATAATCATCTACAATGGACAGCAACTTTGTCTTAGGAACATCGGAATCACCTAAACCGATCTATCTGATTGGTTTAACTCGTAGTTACCTAAGTTGGCGTGAGGAGAGGACTGAATGAATTTGCGCGATAATGCTTTAACGATTCTGCAAGAAACGAGTCGAACTTTTTATATTCCTATAAGTCGTTTACCGGATCGCCTGCTCGAGGCAGTAGCCTCAGCTTATCTCTGTATGCGGGCGATCGATGAAGTAGAAGACCATCCCGACCTAGATAACTTCAGTAAATCCCAGATATTAAGACAAATTAGCCTGAATTTACAAGCAGGTACTGAAAATTCCACCAAAGAGGACTTTGCTTTTGGCTTAGTCCATCGGGAGATTTTGCCGGAAGTAACCCTGAGAATTGGCGAATGGGCCCTGTTAGCGCCAGATTCGATCGCCCCCCGGGTTTGGGATGCCACGGCGGCCATGGCCGATCGCATGGCCTACTGGGCTGGGAATAACTGGGATATTCGCACAGAAATAGAATTAGATCAATATACCTTTAGTGTGGCCGGTGCCGTGGGTTTATTGCTGTCTGACCTCTGGAATTGGTACGACGGCACTCAAACTAATCGCAGTTATGCCATCGGTTTTGGTCGGGGTTTACAAGCGGTTAATATTGCCCGCAACCATGGCGAGGATCTGCGCCGGGGGGTAAGTTTTCTGCCCCAAGGTTGGACAATTATTGATATTCATAATTATGCCCGTCGTAATCTAAAATTAGCCGATTATTACACTCAATCGCTGCCGCAAGGACCAGCACTTGATTTTTGTAAGATTCCCCTCGCTTTAGCCCATGGCACTCTCGAAGTCCTAGCTTTGGGTAAGGAAAAACTCAGCCGCAGCGATGTCATCGCTTTGGTACAACAAATTACCCGTTGACTCTCCCCCGCTAACCGCTCGCGCAGTGTAGCGGGGGATTCTCGGTTCTTAGGCTTTTAACTAGATCGACCTGGTTTAACCGGACGATCCCCGTCAAATCGCCTCCGCGAGCGTTTTCTAACACGGTCAGCCCGACCGCGTTTTTTCCTCGGTTCTCGATTACCTTCGCTGATGCCGTATCTCTTGGTTCAATGTGGCCGCAAGAATCACACCGGTGAACTCTTTCCGATAACGCCTTTTTACCGGTAATCGCGCCACAATTCGGACACTCTTGCGAAGTTCCGTTTTTATCAACCTTAAGATAATATTTTCCCCGTTTCCAAGCGACAAACGGTAGTATCTCATTAATAAAACTACCGATACCCGAATCTAGAGATTGCTTTCTAACGATCCCTCTAGACCAGGAAACGAAGTTAATATCTTCAACGAAGATGTTATCAGCGATATCACAAAGGTAATGAGCTAGTTTAAAGTGCCAATCTCTACGAGTATTAGACACTTTTTCGTGTAATCTCGCTATCTTCTCCTGAAGTTTTAACCAATTGCTAGAGCCTTTAGTTTTCCGTTTCAAGCGTCTTTGTAGCAATTTAAGCTTACTCTGTACTTTCAACAAAAATCGAGGGGCTTTGATTAAATCTCCTCGTGAAGTAGCGACAAAACTTTCAATTCCCGCGTCAATTCCTAAACAGGTCTTCCCAGCCGTTATATCGGGAACGGATTCTTGGGACTGGAAGGAAACCGAAACGTAAAATAAATCCCGACGCTTTTTGGATAATTCGAGCTTGTTTAGGCTCAAACCCAGACGGGTACTCCCTAGATTTCCTAATCCGAATTTTTCCCAATTGTGGAAAATTTAAGTATTCGTCACCTAAGAAGTTTTTTGACAGCGCGGGAAAAACAAAACTCCGCATCTTTTTTTTGAATCTAGGAAAGCCAAAACTTTTCGACTTCATCTGGTCAAACGCCTTATCTAAAGTTTTTAAGACTTGCTGTAAAACTTGAGCGTTAACCGTCTTTAATATCGGATAGATTTTTTTAGCTTCCGTTAGATTTTTGGCTTGAACGAAGTAATTAGGATAGGGTTCATCCGCAGGAATTATGTACTCGGAAACTAACGAACAGCGATCCGCAAGACACTTTCGAGAGTTTAGCCAATCTTTCCGTTCCGAGAGCGCGTAATTGTAAACGCTTTTGCCAACATCAAGAATGTGGATGATCTCCCGTTCCTGTTGTC
>NZ_SFBY01000433.1:0-11728 GCF_007095505.1 Microcystis sp. M_QC_C_20170808_M3Col | reverse complement strand
AGATGGGGAGATGGGGAGATGGGGAGATGGGGAGATGGGGAGATGGGGAGATGGGGAGATGGGGAGATGGGGAGATGGGGAGATGGGGAGATGGGGAGATGGGGAGATGGGGAGCTTTTTTCAGTGAACTGATGACTGATAACTGATAACTGATAACTGATAACTGATAACTGATAACTGACGACTGGCTCCCCAAAACGAAAACTTCGTACCTCACCATTAAGATAACTGCTATAAATAGACTTTTAATAACCAAAGAAAGAAAGGAATAGTCAGAAAACTAGCAAGGGTAGTGACCACAACTGTGCGGGCCATCAAAGCGGCCGAACCACCGAATTCTGTGACTAAAATGACGGTATTAACGGCAGTGGGCATGGCACTTTGTAGGATGAGAATTTTTAGATCCATACCGGTTAATCCTAAACTATTGCCGATCGCAAATGCCAAAAGAGGAGCGACTAAAAGACGCAAACAGGCCGCTAATAATTCTAATTTACCGATCGCTAATTTTTGCTGAGATAATTGGATACCTAAGATAATTAAAGCCAAAGGAATTGCCGCTTGTCCTAGATAGCTAATACTTTTATCTAATTGCAGGGGAAGATGAAAAGAGAAAGTTTGAAAGCTAATGCCGATAAAAATTGACCAGACTAAGGGCAATTGAAAAACTAAGCGAAATCCGGAAAGAAAGCTTTTTCCTCGCAAATAAGCGGGACTAATACCAAATAAAAGAATACTAGAACCAATCATATAGATTATCGCTCTTTCCAGTCCAGCCGCACCCAGGGCAAAACTAGCCACAGGTAAACCCATATTACCGTTATTGGGCATCACAGCGGCAGCCATGAGGCTTTTGCGGGTATCAACATCGAGACTAAGACAAGAGGCGATAATTTCGACGACAATCGCCATTACCAGTGAAATAAGAGCAAAACCTAGGAGAATTAAACCGATATTGCTGCCGGATAAAGTGGTGCGATAGAGTCCATCAATGACCAAAGCGGGAGCAAGAATATACACCGTGATTTGGGAAAGGGAATGCACTTCAACAGTGAGAATTTTTCCTGCTATCACACCGATGAGGATGATAAAACCCACTGGAATAATAGCGGAGAGGATGACAAGCATTAATCAGGTAAAAAGTAAATAGTAAACAGAAAAAAACTGATCTGATTTTTTAACAGATTTCTGTTATATCTTCGTATAAAGATTTGATCGCACAGTGAAAATCGATACTAGCTAGATAAATATCTGCTCCTTTGCTGTAGGGATAAAGAACCCAAAATCCTTCATCATTGAGACGAAAACAATCTACACTGATGCGTTCTTGACTGATAAGAACGTATTCTTCTAAAGTTTCAAGGGAACGATAGTCGGCAAATTTATCGCCCCGGTCAAAGGCAGCAGTAGTGGGGGATAATACTTCTACAATCAAGCGCGGATAACGGATAAAATCTTCCGAGAAAGACCGATTATCTCGCGAGTCGCAAGTGACCACAAGATCGGGATAAAAATAACTATTAGCTATTTCTAGACGAACTTTCATATCTGTGGCATAGACAAGACAACCACTACCCCGCAGCCGGTTTTTTAAAAGTGTGGCTAAGTTGATAATAATCATACCGTGGGCTTTACTTGCACCAGCCATGGCGTAGGTTTGACCGCGAATGTATTCGTGTTTATCCTTGGCCATTCTCTCCGTTGCTAAATAATCTTCCGGGGAAAGATAGTTATGGTCAAAGTTAGCAATCATTTGGTTAAATCACCTTTATTGTCTCTAAAATCAATTCTAGCTCTCGATCGAGGATCGGTACATTTTCAAAATTTGTCTGACAAACATCTCTAAATTGGGTGCATCTCAATTTTGGAGAAATATCTATATAACATTTTGGGCGCACGCAGTTCGATAAACTCACTGACCACGATACGCCCCTACCATTGGCACAATAATATTATTGTAGGGGCGAGATCGGCGTTCAAGAAGTCAGAAGTCAGGAGTAACAATTAGTGGGTTGAAATCACTTTGCGATCGATCAATAGACTTTTCCAGCCGATCACCAGAAAGAGAATCAGAGGGATCGTCGTTATCCATAACCCGGATGAATTACCGATGATATCCCTCGCGAATACTAGGGCGTATTTCCCTTTTAAATCGGCATTACCGTCCCAAACCACCGATCCCTCCGTACCGAGAAAGAGTAGGTGAATCCACCGGGATAAGAAAAATTCTAGGACGACCGTCAGAAAAGCCCCTTGTTTAACCCTTGCTGGTAACGTGGCCAGATATTCGACCGCAAAGAAGAATAAAAGAACTACGAGCGGTGTCATACTCTCCCCGACTACCCCACGTCGATGGTATCCGGGTTGTAAAAAGCAGCCTCCCCAAAATCCGATCGCGAATACCGAGACTAGAAAAGAAGGAGGAAAGAGAGGATGAGAGCGAACCTTTCCCGAAACCCGTTGCCAGAAACCGACCACCAAAACCGCGAGGAGGGTGAGAGTTAAGGCACCGGAGAAAATACCGTAATAGAGTCTAAACCAAGAATTCCACAGTTGATAGCGTAACACATGATATTCTCCCCCCGATCCCGGCCCGTGAACGATCCGCTTGGTGACCGCTTCGATAAGTTCTAGCGGGAAAATGGTTGCAATACTGTTATTGATTGCGTCGATAATTCTGCCGAAAGCCGTCGCAGTTCCTGTAGTTCTTGCCGCCGTAGAAAATAGAGAAGCGAGACCGAATTGAGAGATTCCCCATAAATACCAAGGTAAACAAATAGCGATCGCCACGATGAGGGCAAAACCAGTTTGACGGGCCACTAGGGGCAGATTATGACGATTGACCCAGAGATTATCGATGATCAGAGCGATGACGTAGAGAATCGCCGAAGGATGACTGAGAAGAGCCAATCCCCAACCTAAACCACAAGCGAGTCCCGATACAGAATATAATCTCGATCGGCAGTTATGGCGGATGTCGAGATAAAAATAAAAACTGACCAAAATATAAACCGTGGCGAGGATTTTCGGCCAGGGATAGCTAATCATATTACTAAAATAAGGACTGAAGGCGACAAGAGAAAAAGCCAACGGAATTAAGGACGGGCGGAGGAACAGAGGAATCAGAGTCACCAGAGCGATTCCGGGTAAAATACTCAGGATTTGATAAATGCTAAAACTCTCTTCAAATAGACCTAGGTAATAACTAGAAAATAGGTTAAATAATGGCGTGCGAGATGTGACATTATAAATCTCAAAATAAACGGTATCTAATTTTTGTGTTCCTAGATAAATTCGTGCGATGTCGTAGTGCATCCACCAGTCGCCATAGTAACCTGCCCCACTGTAGAGTAAAACAAACAATTGCATTCCTAGCAGAGCGAGCCACAAGAGTAGCGGTAAATAAATCCATTGATAATGTCCTCTCTGTTCCTCGCGCTTTGGCTTTCGGAGGAGTAGAGCGAAAAAGAGCAGGAATAAACCGAGCGTTGCGACGACGAGAAAAGTTTTTCCAGAAAATCCGAGGAGAAAGTTCAGGAAAGCGAGTGCCGACTGTAAGGCGATTCCCCAGGCACCAGCTAGAGCTAGACAGCGATCAATCGACCACTGCGAGAGTGATCGTAGACCTAAATAGCCAAGGGAGAAGGTTAAGAACAGGGATAGAATGCTAATCAGAAGTAGATAGGCAAAACTCATTGGAATAATCACCGGGTATAAGGAGTCTAGAAAAAATAACCTTAATGTTTTTCCGTTCTGGGTGCTAAGCGCGGGTACGGATTACAGACGACTAAGCGCGATACAATCGGCTGGATAAGCGCTGGTTTTAATGGTTTGGGGATTAATATGGGTTTGCGCGGCGCGATAGCCGTGATTTTGCCTGGTTTCGATGATCGGTTTTCAGATTGAAGGAGAATTATCGCTAACGACACGAAAACCGATATCATAGAGTCCAGCAGTAGCGAGAAATTTGACTCGGTAGGCCGAGCGACATTTGTTGGGGCCGTCATTCCAGGAACCCCCGCGTAAAACTCGTCTGTCCCTATCTTCTATTGTGGCCGCTTCGTAGTTATCGCGCCAGTAATCTGCACACCATTCCCGGACATTTCCGTGTAGATCGTAGAGTCCGAAAGGGTTAGCGACGGCAAACATTCCTACCGGTGTGGTTTCTCGGCGATCGCAGCCTAGGGAACCTTCCCCATAACGACCATAACTGCACACTTTCCCCCCATAATCCCAGTCCACCCCGGAATAGTTGGCTAAATCAGTGGAAATTGTCGGGCCAAAGTGAAAAGGGGTTGATGTTCCTCCCCGACAAGCGTATTCCCATTCTTTTTCTGCGGGTAAACGATAATTGAGTCCGGTGAGACGGGATAGGCGATCGCAAAATTCCCCCGCTTCCCACCAGTTAATTTGTTCTACGGGGCGATCATAGCCTTCAAAATGGGCCGGATAGGGATTAAGTTCAATATTTACCGGTTCTAATTTTGCCACCTCGCGCCATTGTCGTTGGGTAATTGGGTAGCGACTCAGACAAAAAGCTTTAACATTAACCAGAGATTGGGGACTTTGACTCAATTTCCAGCCTAACTCGCTTTTAGGCGCACCGATGAGGTATTGACCGCTAGGGATAGAAATCATTTCTAAAAAGGTTTTTTTGCTTAAAAAATATTTATAACCTCGATTAGTGACTTTTTCCCGTTTAATTTCCTCACCTTTGCCATTAACAGTGACCACTTCATCGGTAAAATCTAACCATTCTCCCATTCTGCACCCCTCTATCGGTTATCGGTTGATCGGGTTAAGCTGCGAGCCTAGAAAAATCTCGAAACCTACCAGTTTAAGGATAACAAGACTTCGATCGCTTATCCCCCGATGAGTTTTAATTTTAATTAATTTTTTGCTTTGACACCAAATCGGTTTTTAAGTACCTAAGCAAAATTAATTACACATATCTAACCCCCCCTTGCCTCTTGCCTTTTGCATGAGGGCCTTTCTTCACTGGGAAATTTATTTTGCACGACTACTTAATAGATGGATTGTTTCCTCTTGCTTCCCACTTCCCGCTCCCCCATATTAATAATTGCTGGAGTGATTAACAACTTCAGGGACAATCTCTAATTCTTGTTCACCAATTACAGGTAAATGATTTTTCTGTAAACCCATAGCAGTTAAACAAGTATTGAGAGAGTTTATCGCTTGGTTATAATCCTCAATTTTTTGGTGAATTTCTTCCTGTTTGCGGGCATTATTAGCAATTTTTTCCGCCGCTTCCTGTTCTAAAGTTTGTTCTAGATAAGAACGAGCTTGATTGAACTGTTGTAGAATAGTATCCGCTTGTTTTTTTGCCATTGGTATCAATTGATTTTTCAGAGTATTATTAACAGTTTGGCGGAAGTTTTTATGAATTGTTGCTGATACTTTTGGCTCAAAATCTAACTTAAGTAATTGACGGATAGCAGGTTCGGCAGCAAGAATACTTTCACAGTCATAACCTTGGGCAGTTTGTTGCACAGTTTGCCGAAATTGAAAGATCGAAAAAGTGCCTTCGTTGTAAAAATTATGATTTTCTCGTACATAGCGATCACACTCGGTCTTTGCTTCGGAAATCAAGGCATTAATTAACTGCAATTCTAGCTGTTTTAGCTGAATTTCTAGGTGGCCATCATTGCCTAATAATCGGTAAATTTGTCGATAATAATCACCTTGTCTTACCGCATCTAAAAGACGCTGACAAAAGCGACTAATTAAACTGTTTGACTCCTCAATTAACACATCTTCTAGCTGGTTAGATAGATAATAAAAAGCTTCCACTAATACTGCTAATAAAGGTGCTGTAGCATTGCGAGGATGGGTTAAAGTCGCTTGCGAGTAAGCATTTTTAACAGAAAAAGTATTTAATAACTCATCCAATCTTGATACCATTCTCGCTTTCAGTTTCTTAAAGTCTTCCTCAAAGTTTTCATCGCTATTAACCACGACAGTATTGACATAACCATCGATATGTTTAGTTAATTTCTCTCCCACTTCCTTTAACTCTTGATTGAGGTGATTTAACTCCAGAGCTTTCATCGCCTCAATTTCTCGTGGTTGACTTTCTAACTCACTATAAATCCCTTGATAATGATTTTTGAGAGTGATGCAGAGAGATTGTAAATCATCGGCTAAATTAGCAAACAATTGCGGACGCTTTTCCTCCGTGAGATAACGAGTAATTGCCGTGCGAAATTCTTCGATACCGCTATCAGCAATTAACTGCTCTAGTAAAGGGGTTCCCCACTCGCTTAAAACTCGGAAGTAATTTTTATTAGGAGTTTCATAACCGTGGATGGAAACTTTAAAGGGAGTTGCCAGTAATTTACCGGAGTTGGCACAATAGTTATTAAACTCGCTGACAAATTGCGGTGTTTCTTCTTCTCCTCCTAAATTTTTAACACTTTCGGCAAAGATAGAATCTAAACCATAACGCTGATTAATATTGGTTTGATTTTTCACCTGATACCCATAAAACCCTAAAAGTCCGCTGGTTTTGTAGAGGCGGGAAGTATCACGAAATTGCCTTTGAATCAGGTTTTCTAAACGCTGTTTTAGTTGGGCTGCGTACCAGGTTTCATCGATGCGGTTAAAAACATAAAAAACTCGATCACGAATACCAGCATTAGAGCGAATTTTTTCGAGTAATTCCGTTTCTTCTGTGGCTAATTCTCCCGCAGAAGCAGCCTTTAAAACACAAACCACTGCCGAAGTATCAGGATGCTCTATTTTACGATAGGCTAAGGCGGCATCTTTTTTGACTGGGGCATCAATACCGGGCAAATCTACCAAAACGTTACCATCTTTAAGGAGAGGATGATGACAGTAATATTCTAGACGTTTTAAGACGGCGCTATTGCTACCACGACGGGCAAAACTTGCCGCTTCTGCTAAATTAGAAAAGTGAAATTGTTCCATGGAATAGGTGGCATTATGCAGCGTATGGATCCGCTCACGATTTTGAGTAAATCCTTCAATTAATAATTTTAAACCCTGAGCTTGTTTAGCTCGCTCGGATTTGCCTTCTCCTCCTTCCTGTTCGATAATTTTTTGACAGTATTGGTTTAACTGACTACAGTATTCGGGGGAATTAATGTTACTAGGATTGGTTAATTGCAGATTTTGACAAACGGTATCGACTAAAGTACGAATTTCTACTTCGCTGAGAAAGGTTAAAACCACTCTTTCCTCATCAGCTTCTGCGTACTCAATATAACATTCTGTACCTGTTGCGTGTCCTTCGGCACTATACAGCAATTCTCGCTCTAAAAGTGCATTGATTAACATTGATTTCCCGGCACTAAAAGCACCGGCAAAAACGATTTCAAATTTGGGAGAAATGGCTTTTTGTAGGGCAATTTCTATCTTGCTGGTATCCTGTTGATTGCGGAGAGAGGATTCGCCTTTGAATAGTTCAATTATACTGTTAACATTACCAGCCAGATTACTGCATTGGGGTAAAAGTTCAGTCATGGTAAAACCCAAATCTAGAAGAACAGTGCTATTGTTCCCCAGATTATAACAAAATTCCCTAACTAGATGTCACATCTTTGGTCAGCGATTTAAGCAATCAAGGACAAAGTCATCGTCTTCAATCTAGAATCAGGATTGATTATAATCAATTTAGTACATACCGATTTCCGAGAACCTTCTTAGCTAAAAATTCCTTCCTGAATCCTAGAATAATGATAATTATGTGGACAAAAATGGCAATAGATAAATTGAGATTAAAAAAAATTCGGACTATGGGACAGTTAGGATTTTTGTTAGGAACAGTTTTTCTTTTGGGTGGCTGTCATTCTCTGAATGTTATCCAAAATCGTCCCCAACCCTTGCCCCAAGATCAATATATTCAAGTCTATTTTAATTATAATCAAGCCCAGGGTTCAAATTATACCGATCCCTATCGCCAAATTAATCGCCCAGGGGATAATTTAGAACAGGTTATTATTGATAATATCAACTCGGCAAAAAGTTCGATCGATCTAGCGGTGCAAGAGTTACGTTTACCCGCCATCGCTCAAGCTTTAGTTGCTCGTCAGCAACAGGGAATTAAAGTTAGGGTTATTCTCGAAAATATTTACAATCAACCTATTAATAGTTTAGCCAAAAACCAAGAACAATTAAGCGATCGAGAACAGGAACGTTATCAAAACCTTTTTGACTTAGTTGATCTAAATCGAGATGGTAAATTAAGTACAGAAGAAATCGCCCAAAGAGATGCAATTACTATCCTCAAAAAAGCTGGTATTCCCCTAATTGATGATAGGGCAGATCGCTCAAAAGGTAGTGGTTTAATGCACCATAAATTCATGGTTATTGATCATCACACTACTTTAATTAGTTCAGCTAACTATACCTTAAGTGATATTCATGGAGACTTTTCTAATCCCGAAACTATCGGTAATGCTAATCACTTATTAGTGATTAATAATCCCCAACTAGCTAGAGTTTTTCAAAAAGAATTTAATCTGATGTGGGGAAGGGAAGATCGGCCTAAATTTGGGTCAGATAAACCCCAGAGAAAACCGCAAAAAATTACTATCGGTAATAGTAGTCTGACGGTGAAATTTTCCCCCGATTCTATCACTTATCCCTGGGCAATTACTAGCAATGGTCTGATCGGTGAAACTTTAAATAAAGCTGAAAAATCCGTGAATTTAGCCCTGTTTGTCCTGACGGAACAGCCTCTAGCTAATATTCTCGCCCAACGACATCAAAAAGGGATAGAAATTAAAGCTTTAATTGATCCTAGTTTTGCCTTCCGATACTATAGCGAAGGATTAGATTTATTAGGAGTTGCTCTCAGTAATAAATGTCGTTATGAACCAGATAATCAGCCTTGGCAAAACCCAATTAATACCCTAGGAGTTCCCGCTCTAGCGGCGGGAGATAAATTACACCATAAATTCGGTTTAATCGATGATAAAATTGTGATTACTGGTTCTCATAATTGGTCAGCAGCTGCTAACCACCAAAACGATGAAGCTTTAGTTATTATCGATAATCCCACCGTTGCCGCTCATTTTGATCGAGAATTTCAATATCTTTACCGTACCGCTAAATTAGGACTGCCGGAAACTATTAAAAATCGGATCGAACAGGATAGAAAAAACTGCCCCCAATCTGTAACAATTAAAAGCGATCGCTTAATTAATTTAAACACCGCCACGCGAGAAGAACTAGATAGTTTACCCGGTATCAGTGGCAAATTAGCCGAAAAAATTATCGCAGCCCGGCAACAAAAACCCTTTACTTCCCTAGAAGATTTGGATCGAGTATCGGGAATCGGTCAGGGAAAAATTAGCAAGCTCCAAGGCAAAGTCAGCTGGTGAGCATTGCTTCGTCTGCATTTTCTTCCACAGACAAAAACTAGCAATTTTCCCTCCACAGGGACTATTTTAGGGTATGCTGAAAAAGTTTTTCGGTGGTGGCAGGGTGTGGGGTGTGGGGTGTGGGGTGTGGGGTTTTACTCATTTTCAGGTGGTCAATTACCTAATTTTCAGGAAAAAAGTACCTGAATTTTCCCCCCGATCACTCCAATGGTCGGCACTTTTTGAGGGAAAAAAAGTCTAAAAGCGTTATCCAACAAGGTTTTTAGATTTACTCAGCAAGCCCTATTTTAACGGTTCGGGAATACTATCGGAAGGAGCTTCAAACTGTCCGGTAATAACGTATTCTAGACGCAATTTTAGCCAAGTAATAAACTGTTGATTGAGAGAAACAATCGCCGCTGCCGGTTGGGGAGTTTTCTTTTTGATATCGGCAAAAGCGGGAGTATCTAAAAAAGCTGGATTGGCAATTAACCAAAAATCAATTTCTTGACCTTTTTCTTGATAATTCCTGATTCTTTCCTTCAAAACTTCCTTTTCGATCGCTTCTTCTTCTAAAAACTTTTGACTGGCTACCAAATAATAATAAGTTGTCATCATCTTTCCTTTAATTTTTCAGTGTAATTGTTCGTTAGTCGGGAGATTAGCTGATAGCTGATGGCTTTTACAATTGTCCACGCATAGCCAATTTCATTTCCCTAACAGCCCGTTCCAACCCGACCAAAACCGCACGACTGATAATTGTGTGACCAATGTTCAATTCTTCCATATTGGGCAAACAGGCGACGGCATAAACATTCCAATAGGTCAAACCGTGACCAGCATTCACCCGCAAACCCAGAGAGGAAGCATATTCACAACCTTCTTTAAGAATTGTTAATTGTGCTTGACGATCGCTCTCCTGTTGTGCTTCGGCGTATTGACCGGTATGGAGTTCAATAAATTTCGCCCCCGTATTAGCGGCCGCTTGAATTTGGGCAAAATCGGCATCAATAAACCAACTAACGGGGATATTAGCCGATTGCAGGCGCTCTACAACCCGACAAAAACGGTCAAAATTGCCCAGCATATCGATCCCCCCTTCCGTGGTCACTTCCTGGCGCTTTTCGGGGACAAGGGTGACATAATCGGGTTTAATATCGAGAGCAATGGCGATCATTTCCTCCGTCGGGGCCATTTCCAGATTCAGATGAGTCCGCACCGTTTGCCGGAGGAGCCGCACATCGCGATTTTGGATATGACGACGATCCTCGCGCAAGTGAACGGTAATGCCATCAGCACCACCGATTTCGGCCAAAACTGCCGCCGCCACGGGATCCGGTTCCACGGTCTGACGCGCTTGGCGAATTGTGGCCACATGGTCGATATTGACACCCAAAGTCAGCAAAGTTGAACCTCCTTGTTTGTTAGTCCAACTTTACATCTTACCATTGCGGTCAAAAGCGATTACATACTGGAGATATTTAAACCCATGGTCAGTTCTTCCATTTTGCTGCGCATGGTTTCCGTGGAGGCATCATAGGCGGCTTTCATCGCTTCTAGAATAGACCCAGCCACAATCTCCAGATCTTGGGAGAGGAGAGAAGGGTCGATTTCAATACCCCGGGGTTCTTGGTTGCCACTGAGATAGACTGTCACCAAGCCATTTGCACTTTCGCCTGGAATTTCCATAGTTTCCAGTTCTTCTTGCAGAACTTTAGCCCCTTGTTGCACCTGTTGCGCTTTTTGGAAAGCGTCTTGTAGTTCTTTAATCTTACCGAGACCGAATCCGAATCCTTGTCCTTGTGCCATGATGTTTTTTTTGTTTAAGGGGTCACTCAAGGTTTTTATTGTACTGCTTAAGGTGGACCGGGGTCAACTTTTGTCCATTTGAGGGCAAAAAGTGATTATTGACAACGATGACTTTCTGACTGGGTTAAGGTTTGAGGGAACTTGTTCTCTCTTCATCGAAAATTTGGGTCTGAAACCCCGTCGTTCTACGACGGCTTTACCGTTAAATATTAGCACATTTACGGAATATATGCTAAAATGCTCCCCATGGAAAAAGCCTACTCGTTTCGATTTTACCCCACACCAGAACAAGAGTCGCTATTGCGGCGCACTTTGGGCTGTGTAAGATTAGTTTACAATAAAGCTCTCCATCTCAGAACAAAAGCATGGTACGAAAAGCAAGAAAGAGTAGGATATACTGAAACCTCTTCAATGCTAACCGATTGGAAAAAACAAGAAGAATTAGAATTTCTCAATGAAGTAAGCTGTGTACCTTTACAACAAGGGTTAAGACATTTACAAACAGCTTTTACCAATTTCTTTGCTGGTCGTACTAAGTATCCTAACTTTAAGAAAAAACATCAAGGAGGAAGTGC
>NZ_SFBY01000432.1:0-2920 GCF_007095505.1 Microcystis sp. M_QC_C_20170808_M3Col | reverse complement strand
CTCTGGATTCTTAATGGAGACATTGAGAATCTAAGCTGTCTCGTTGAACAAGGAATTTCTAACAGCGATGGGTCAAGAATCCCCCGTCACAGCGTAGCTTGACGGTGGGAGTATGTCAACATTCCCTTCAGGTTCGGTTCTGCCGACCCCCACTATCTCAAAAAACTGTTAAATTGGAAGAACCAAAAAGGATAGTTTATAAAAAAATTGATTTAAGGAGATCAAAAGTGTATAGAGAAAACGATCGCCCTCACAATTTATTCGGTACCGATAGTGAATTTTCCGAGAGTTTGTGGCAGTATGTCCAGACCTTAAGTCCCGAAACAATCGCCCAACTCTCGAAACCAGAATCCCAAGAGGTTTTTCAAGTGATGGAACGCAACATTATCGGACTTTTGGGCAACCTTCCCTCTGAACATTTCGGGGTCACTATCAGTACCAGTCGCGAACATCTGGGCCGGTTATTGGCCTCGGCAATGATGAGTGGTTACTTTCTCCGCAATGCTGAACAGAGAATGAATTTTGAAAAATCCCTCGCTAGTCTCCAGAGCGGCTCTAGCGATGTTTAAAGTTGAGCGGTAGTTAGTTTGAAAGGGAAAAAGAAGCAATCAGCTATCAGCTATCAGATTTTAGTTAGGGTTTGCTGAAAAAATCTAAAAACCTTGTTGGGTAAGACTTTTAGACTTTTTGTCAATCAAAAAGTACCAGGCATGGGAGTGATCAGGGGGAAAATTGAGCTACTTTTTCCCTGAAAATTAGGTAATTGGCCACCTCAAAACCGGTAAAACCCCACACCCTACACCCCACACCCCACACCCTGCCACCACCGAAAAACTTTTTGCCGCATACCCTAGTTACAAGATAACTTTGATCTGGCTAATAACTGATGACTGATGACTGATTAAAGACAGTTTTGCTGCCAGAGTAGTTCTTTTTCGATTCCCTGTTTTTCTCCGGGGGGGACAGTCCTTTCCCGCATAATATAAAGTCGCAGGGATTTAATCTGTTGATCACTACCGTGCTGCTGATTCCAGTTTTGACAGAGATACTGACCAAACTCTCCATAAACTGACCGACCGATAGCTCGATTAAGATTAATAAAATATTGTCGCCACTGCATGGTTTTATACAAACGATTGCGATCGCTTTCAGTGGGTTTATCCCAAATTACCGGCTGTCCTTCCCTAAATAAATCTACCGTGGAACCATCGGCTAATTGACTGACTGCCACAAACCAAGCATCATCTCGGGGCGGACTAGGGGAGAAAATAGTCCAATACTGGTCTAAACGGGTAACTCTTGCCAGAATATCAATTGTATTGAAAGTACGACGGGTGAGCAAGCGATCGAGGGATTGAATTAAAGGTGTATTTAAATCGCCTCTAATGGCCGATTGCCGGACAAAACTGCGTAAATTCCAGATACTGGTCAACAAGAAGAAGAAAATTACCAAAATATTTAAAGGTAAAGAGGATTTAATCGTCAGGGGACGAAACTTGAGAGGTTTGGTGAAATTGCCCATAAAACGACGATGGGAGGCAATCCACTCATAAATTCTCGTTCCCACGGCCATAAGGGGCGGTAAACGCAAAATTGGCGCTAAAAACCAGAAAATCGGCGAAAGACTGACAATATAAACCAATGCTGACCATTTAAACCGACGTTTTTCCTGCCAATCTTCCACTACCCAAGAATTTTGGGCCTCCATATCCTCGTATATTGAGGGGTTATCCTGAGCGACTAACAGGGGAGTGCCGGGTAAAATGAGAAAAGTGCGGAGAAGATGAACAACTTTCTTGCAAAATCCACAGTCTCGATCATAATTAATCCTTAAACCTTCCCTTTCTGGGTTTATTATTCGTTTTTGTCCCCAATCCCAGACTAAGCTGGGGATGATCGGCAACCAATGGGTAACACTCAAGAAAGGGAAAACCCCTAAATGTAGAATCAGCGCAAAAACCGTATGCAAGAAAATAAAGGAAACTACGGCGATTATTTTAAATAAACTATTGCGAAAGGGAACAAACATCAATAGCGGACCGAACCATTCAAAGCCTAGGGCTGAAATTGTTAGAAATTTGAGGAATTGCTGCGGTAAAGTCAGTAAAAAACTCCCCAAAGCGGTAGCGTATTGATCGTAACTAAGAGAGTAATAAACGGCTGTACCGTCGGGCCACCAAGTCTCACTTTTGAGTTTAAAGACCACTGACCACATATAGATGTAACACACCTGTATCATAAAAGCGACCGTGGCAGCCGAAACCACACGCTTGGGTAAGGGGTTGGGATTGGTGTTTAAGGCACTTTCCACGGAATAACAGGCACCAAGGGGTAAAAACATCGCCCAGAATAATACTGCCCGGATTACGTCATCGGCGGCAAATAGTAACAGGGGGTTGCGATGATGTAAAGAGACGATTAGCGCCCAAGTGGCGATCGTGGCTAAACGGGTATGATAGCCAATTAAAAGCAATAATGCGATCGCTATAGCGACAATAAACAGGATACTCTGCACCAGCACCGAGTCACTGAGAGCAAAAATAGACCAGTAAAAAGGACTAGCAGAGACTTTCGATAAGCTTCCTAGTGGTAAAACCCCTAATTCGCTGTAATGGGCAGTTAATTGGCTAAAACGAACCGATAAATCTACTAAAACCACTAACGCCAAGGCAATGCGAAATAAAGCCAGCGATCGCAGGTCAAACCCGAAAATCTCTGCCAGTCTTTGTCTAAATGATTTTGCCATTATCGCCATAGAATGATGATTCCCTCCACTTCTTCAATAAACCTACTTTATAGCAATTGACACTCCCCGCTCTAAAGAGACGGGGATTCTTGGTTCACAGAGATTACTTGCTTAGACAGAATTGCTTCTGAAAAAGTAGAGGTATTCTCTCCCCAAGCGTTTATTGGGTCGAGC
>NZ_SFBY01000431.1:0-7198 GCF_007095505.1 Microcystis sp. M_QC_C_20170808_M3Col | reverse complement strand
CAAGTGATATTCTAGTAGGTTCGGTTCAGACATAATCGTGTAAGACCTAAGTAAGGGAAACCAGAAAGGGCTGTGATTAGCTCAAGAATCCTCACGCCTTTAGGCCCAGGAGTGTCAAAGAAAGATGTCACCGATCTAAAAGTAGATATGGCCGAGGTGAAAACCGAACTCAAGAGTATTGATAGGCGATTGGAAAAAGTGGAGGGAACACAGGACGCTTTGATTAAGGATGTCTCTGACCTCAAGGGAGCAAAATCGTTGATTATTCCCGTGGTGGTGGCAGTATTAACCAGTATTCTGACTCTGCTGGTGCGATCGATCCCGAATCCTTAAAGGATTTTTCTGGGAACGGCGATCGATTTTTGCCGGTGTATTTTCGTTTTCCCTTCAATCCGCCGGAGGGAGAAGGATCGGCTCGAAAACCGTCACATCCTCTTGATTTAACCTTTGAGCTAGATCAGCTTCTTCCAATCTTTCTAGAAAGGGCAAAATATCACTAAATGCCCGAAAACCTAAACTTTCAAGCTCATCGATGGTGATCGAATCGTCGGAGATATTACCTTTGCGTTGCAAAAGCAGACGAATTCTTTCCTCTTTGGCGTTTAAGGCCGCTTGTTGTCGGAAATCCTTTTCGGCTGCTCTTAATCCTTTTTCGAGAACTTCCATCGTGATCGTTTTAACCTGAAGATCGGCCGCGGTGGAGAGTACAATATTTCCTAAGCGGTTGAACAAACGGGGTCTGCCGAGAGAAACCTTGCAAAAACGTCTTGCCGCATCTGGTAAAAAGGGAAGTACACACCTGTCATCTTTCGGATCGGTACAATCGTTTTTAATTCTGGCACTGTTGAGATAGTTAATTAACATCTGGTATGTGGTATCCGCATCTAGTTCTTCTAGCGGCAATTGCAAGTCAAATAAACCGCGTTCGCTGGTTAATAAATCTCCCGTCATCCCGATGGGGTGAGCCGTCAGCATAAACCAAGCCCGACCTTTTAACATTCCCTGCGCGTCGTGCATCATTTGTCGTACCACACTAGGATTTTGTTTATCTAGATCATCGATCGCGATCAGAATCCCCTGCGGATATTCTTCTTGCGCCCGCTCTAACAATGTATCGAAGCTCACAGTCGGATATTGAAATTTGGTGAGCGGTAAATCTTTCTCGCCGATTTTACCACCGATTCCTAAACTACCGCTAATTTCAGCACTACGCTCCTTCAATAGTTTTTCGGTTGGAATTCCCATCTGATAAAGCTGACGTTGCGCCCAATCGTCATTTGGCATCGCTCTAGCGAGGGCGATCAGTGCTGTAGTGGCGATATCTAAACCTGCGGGTAGAGATATATAGGTAGTCAACATTTGCGGACGATTGCGGCGTATAACCGACAATACTTCCAGTAAAAAAGCACTTTTGCCGATTCCTAAACGACCAGAAACCAGAATCCGACGACGCTCGCGACTTTGGAACAGATTAAACACCTGCGTCAATTCATTTTTTCGCCCGGTAAAAACACGATCGAGGGTATCGCTGTTTAAATCGATCGGGCTTTCGGTAAAGGGGATTTCCTTCAGTCCTAACCGTTGGATATTGTCAAAGGATTGCTTAAAAAGATCATCGGCACTTGTCATAAATATACCTCGCTGGTTTGTCGTTCGATCGCCCGTCGAGAAGCTTGATAAATAATGTCTATCTCCTCCACTTTATCGGGATCGGTCTGTGGTAGTTGTCGGTAGATTGCCTTCGCTCGATCGAGTTCCTTCATTCCTTTCTCTAGATGTCCTTGGGATACGAAAACATTCCCCAATCCGGTGCGACTTTTAGCGATTCCGGGTAAATCCTGTAAATATTCGTACCAACGCAGGGCATCGCGATAGTAGAGACGGGCTTTCTCTCGATCGGACAGAACTTCGTAGGCGCGGCCGGTGTGGTAGAGCGCGTTCGCATGGGCTAGGCGATCGTCACTGGTGCTAAGTTGATTGACGCTATTTAACAACAGTTGTAACCCTTGCTGCCATTCGCCATCCCGCACCAGACGACTACCGAGAATGGTTTGGGTAGTGGGCAGCGCTTTCCAGATATCTTTTCGATCGTAATGTTCGGGACTAATCAGATCTAGGGCGGTTTTATAAGCTTCTAAAGCTCGTTGAAGATCTTCGGGATTTTTGTCGCAATCGTACCTTTGAGAAAGAGCTATTCCTAATCGATATTGAGAGTCAATAAAATCTTGACAACCTGCGGGGGAGACTTCTAGAGCTTCTTGGAGTAGAGCGATCGCAGTATCGAGATCGCCGGGGTTATCCCGTTGCATCAAAGCTTCTGCCAAATGCCCTTGATTCCCCGCCCATTGCACGGGAAACGCGGCGCGAGTAAAGATTTGAGCGGCTTGATTGTGGAGATGGATCGCCTGTTCTAAATTGTCCTTCCGCTCCCCTAAAACTCGCTCGCGATAGGCATTGGCCAAATTCTGCTGACTTATCGCCCAATTTTCGGGGAAATTCTCGCGGGTATAGACTTCTAACGCTTGCCCGTACAGTTCGATCGCTTTCTCTAGATTTTCCGCCCGATCGCCCAGTATTCGATTACTGTAAGCGCTGGCGAGGTTATTGAGGGTCATCGCCCAATCGACGGGGAAATTCTTGCGGGTTCTAACTTCTAAAGCTTGCTCGTACAGTTCGAGCGCTTTCTCTAGATTTTCCGACCGATCGCCCAGTATTCTAACACTGTAAGCGTTGGCAAGGTTATTGAGGGTCATCGCCCAATCTACGGGGAAATTCTTGCGGGTTTTAATTTCTAAAGCTTGCTCGTACAGTTCGATCGCTTTCTCTAGATTTTCCGCACGATCGCCCAGTATTCGATCACTGTAGGCAAGGGCAAGGTTATTGAGGATTGTCGCCCAATCTTCGAGGAAATTCTTGCGGGTATAGATTTCTAAAGCTTGCCCGTACAGTTCGATCGCTTTCTCTAGATTTTCCACACGATCGCCCCGAATTCGATTACTGTAAGCGAGGGCAAGGTTATTGAGGATTTGCGCCCAATGTTCGGGGGAATTCTCGCAGGTGTAAATTTTTAGGCTGAGATTATGAGCAGTAATACTTAATTCTAAATTTGTTGCTCGATCGCCTAACGGAAACTTGTAAATCGTGACAGCAAAATTCTCGAAAAGGCTGGCTATTTTTTCTCGCTCGTCTATTGATTTATCGGCGATTAAGCTTGTGAAGACTAAAGGTAAAGCGTCTAAAAGTAAATCATCTAATTTATTAATATTTGCTTTTAAAAATTGCTGTAGCTTCGTTTCATCTTTGGAATTTTTTCGACAAAAATCCCCAAAAGCAAGGAGAAAATCCTTAAATTTTCTCGTGGGAGTTGGCGACTGACCGAATCCTTTCGCTTTTTTCGACATCGTGGTATAAGTTAACAGTCCAGATTTGTTCCGCATGGTGGGCTGTAAATCGGGATACCCGATCAAGCTATCAATATTTTACCGCAAGGAAAAAGCGCTGGGGATAAAATTGTACTTTCCTTAACCCGAAGTGATGTTTTTTCAACAAAAAAAACTCGATCGCTTAATTGCGATCGAGTCGAGAAAAAATAGACTAATTATTAATAGTCGAAGTCACCACCGCCGGCGGGGGCAGCGGATTTTTCTTTTTCCGGTTTATCCACGACAATACACTCGGTAGTTAAAACCATACCGGCGATCGAAGCGGCATTTTGTAGGGCAGAACGAGTCACTTTAGCGGGGTCAACGATACCCGCCTCAAACATATCGGAGAACTCACCGGTAGCGGCATTATAACCAACATTAAAGGGCTTCTCTTTCACCCTTTCGGCAATAACTGCACCGTTTTGGCCGGCATTTTCAGCGATCCGTTTTAAGGGGGCAGAAATCGCACGAGAAACGATTAAAGCGCCGGTTAATTCTTCATGCTGGAGGGTGTCTTTTGCCCAAGTTTCCAATTGGGGAGCGAGGTGAGCTAAAGTAGTACCACCACCGGGGACGATACCTTCTTCTACGGCTGCTTTAGTGGCGTTAATCGCGTCTTCTAAGCGCAATTTGCGGTCTTTCATTTCCGTTTCGGTAGCGGCACCAACTTTAATCACTGCCACACCCCCGGCTAATTTAGCCAGACGTTCTTGCAGTTTTTCTTTATCGTAGGAAGAATCGGTGTCGTCGATTTGACGGCGAATTTGCTCACAACGGGTTTTCACTGCCACGTCGTTGCCTTCGGCGACGATGGTGGTGGTATCTTTGGTCATGGTGATACGACGGGCCGTACCTAAGCTGTCAATTTTGGTGGTTTCCAGTTTTAAACCCGCATCTTCGCTGATTACTTGACCACCGGTTAAGACGGCGATATCTTCTAACATCGCTTTTCTGCGATCGCCAAATCCGGGGGCTTTCACCGCAGTAACGTTAAGAACACCGCGCAGACGGTTAACCACTAGGGTTGCCAAAGCTTCTTTTTCGATGTCTTCGGCGATAATTACTAGGGGTTTGCCTTGACGGGCCACTTGTTCGAGAATGGGAACCAAATCCTGTACTAAACCGATTTTTTTGTCGGTGATTAGAATAGCGGGATCCTCAAAGACGCATTCCATGCGTTCGGTGTCGGTGACAAAGTAGGGAGAGATATAACCTTTGTCAAAACGCATCCCTTCGGTGATTTCTAGTTCGGTGGTCATCGATTTCCCTTCTTCCAGGGAAATTACGCCTTCTTTGCCGACTTTATCCATGGCCGAGGCGATCATTTGACCGACTTCATCATCGTTACCGGCAGAGATTGCGCCCACTTGTGCGATCGCTTTGGAGTCTTCTACGGGTTTCGCGTGTTTGGCGATTTGACCGACGAGGAAATCGGCAGCTTTATCGATACCTTTTTTCAGAGAAATCGGGTTAGCACCGGCGGCGACGTTGCGTAAACCTTCTTTAACAATAGCGTGAGCGAGAACGGTGGCGGTAGTAGTACCATCACCCGCTACATCGTTGGTTTTTGAGGCGGCTTGGCGAATTAAAGCCACACCGGTGTTCTCGATATGGTCTTCCAGTTCGATTTCTTTAGCGATGGTGATGCCATCATTGACGATTTGGGGTGCGCCAAATTTCTTTTCGAGGACGACGTTACGACCTTTGGGGCCAAGGGTGACGGCTACCGCTTCGGCCAGCAGATCCATGCCTTTTTCTAAGGCGCGACGGGCATCTTCGTTGTAGATAATAGATTTAGCCATAATGTATCGTTATTCGGGCAAAATAGGGGTTTTCAAGGGTAGATGATTAGGAAACGGCGGCGAGAATGTCTTTTTCGGAGAGGAGAACGAATTCTTCGCCACCAAGTTTGATATCGGTTCCGGCATATTTGGAGTAGAGAACTTTGTCACCCACACCCACTTCCACAGGGGTACGGCTACCGTCATCGTTGCGTTTGCCGGGGCCGACGGCCACGACTTCCCCGATTTGGGGTTTTTCTTTAGCGGCATCGGGAAGGAAAATGCCACCGGCGGTTTTTTCTTCGCTGGGACTAACTTTGACGAAAACTCGATCGCCTAGGGGTTTAACAGTAGTTACGTTGATGCTGACTGCAGCCATGGAATATCCTCCGTTTCTCTTGTATTTGGGTAAGTGTCTTTTCCAGATTAGCACTCTTACCTTCCGAGTGCTAATTTACCGAAATACAAGGCCCCCTGACAACTGCTCGATCGGTACGGGTTCCCGAACTATGGTGTTAAGCTAGGGTTTGCTGAAAAAGTTTGTTGGTGGGGTTAGGAGTCGGTATTCTCCGAGTCAGGAGTCGGTATTCTCCGAGTCAGGATTCAGGATTCAGGATTCAGGATTCAGGATTCAGGATTCAGGAGAATTAAGAATGAGCATTAATCAATTTAATGCTCTATTTAGGAATTTTAGGCAATTTTATGCCTATTTTTCTCATTTTTGCCTTCTCAAAAATTAATTATGCAAGAACTCTATTAAATCTGGTTATTAAAAACTGATTATTTATTCACCCTGTTGCTTTTTGCCTCTTGCATGAGTGCCTAAAACCCATAACTTTTGTACCTCACTAGACTGAAAAACGCTATAGTATAAGCTCTTGTGCAAAAACAAAAGAGTTGAGCGGAAACACTCAACTCCTTGGTTATCTATGCTTGATTCTTTGACACTCCCATCGGTAAAACCGAGGGATTCTTGGGCTGAATCTTGCCTCTACTAGCAATGCTAATTTTGGTCTTACATTTTCATGTCTAGTCCGACTACACCTATAAGGCAAGCACTCTTGTGGACTACTCCCCAAGCTTAAATTCGGGTATGCCCTACCCTATTTGATTATTTTTATCTCCCACCTATGCCATATTTTTTGTTAGAGGGCAGTGAGGTATTGGGGCAACCTTTTTGAGTTGGTGACATTAGCCTTTTTACAACGGTCAGTTCGCGTGCCACGACTACACATCTGACTTTCCGCTTGCTTTCACTTTAGCACAAATTATCTTAAAACAGCAGAGTTTTAGTTGTGCTTCGCTGTTTCTATACTGGTCGGGGTTTCATCCCGTCGGTAAAACCGAGGGTCTTCACCCCGACATTTAAGATAAAGTGTTATTGTGACTGCCAAAAACTTGCGCTTTTAGTGCATCAATTTCGGCTAATAACTCACGGCGATTCTCATCCTTGAGCAGATAGCGCCAGACAAACCAACCACTATAAACGATTCCAACTAATTGTAGGATAGGAGCAAGGAGGGGAATATCATCGATCGCATCTAAAACCGCTAGGGTAACTTTCACGGTGACAAAACTCGCTAAAATTGCCACCAGAACGATTAAAGGTTTTTTGTATCCAGAGAAGAAACTACCGATATAATCGGGGACGTTAGCCAGATAGGACATCACCGAATCCCAAACTGGTTCTACATACTCAGACCAAATCTGTTCGGTGCTGCTGCTGCTGGGTTTGCTCAGAGACCCGGGTAAATCCGTTCTAATCGGATTTTGGGTCTCGGTCGGTTGCATTGATTCCATATTAACTGATCCTCATCATAAAGGTTAGACAGTGCGCGAATACGACCAACGGGGGTCAATTTTAACAGACTGATTGACACTCTCGCCGTCAAGCTACGCTGTGACGGGAGATTCTTGCTTCTACTCCTCTTAACTAGACACAATCCGAAGACTATGCCCCCGTCAGACCGAATCCACAAGCGTTTTAGTTTA
>NZ_SFBY01000430.1:0-5722 GCF_007095505.1 Microcystis sp. M_QC_C_20170808_M3Col | reverse complement strand
TAATATGGACGTTTACGACCAGCGATGCTAGGGTCAAGCTGAAACATCTTTATCCTGTGTTTGAGGAGGAGGAATCGGGAGAATCTATTGCACCAAATTAGCTGAAACAGTCCAGTAGGATGGGTTAGCGGTAGCGTAACCCTTGCTGGTGTTGGGTTTCGTTACCTCAACCCAACCTACAAGATCACTAACCTACACTCTTCGGCGATCACAAATTATGAAATCTAAAAAAGTGATTGCCCATGCCCAATTAATCAATATCTTGCCAATTCAATGCTGTAGCAAATCGGATCAAATGACCAACATTGGTTGTCGCAATAATTACTTCTGCCGCCTCATTGGCCAATATTTGTGCTTAAGCAGCTAGAATAACATCCCCATCTAATGCCTTGGGATCGGCAGTGGGTTGTCCCCTTTTTCTGATTTCTGCCCAAAGATTCGCGGCTAACAACATGGTATCTGTTTGAATAGGAATATATTCAAGGGTTTGTGTTAAATGATCGAGACGACGGACACTTTTTAATAAATTCGCACGGAGCAGTTCTCGACGGACTTCATAATCTGCAATCTCAGGAATCGCAAATCGTTCACCTCGTTTTAGAAGCGTTTTTAGCCACTGTTGACAAGCGAGCGGAAGTCCTTTGGCCTTGGGATTTGTTACCATACCTAATGGACCCGAATCTAATAAAATTAAGCGATTCATGGGAATAACGGGCGATCTGATAAACGGTCTTCATCTATAGCCTTTTTTAAATAGTCCCAAGTTTGTTGATGTTCGGAAGCATCTTCATCTTCGCTTAACCAAGAGTCTAAAAGATTAATCGCTGCTTGATTTTTTTGAGCTTGTTCTGGGTTAATAATCGCTGAAGTTGTTGATGGAATTGTTTGTCGAAATTGGCGCAGTGTTTCTAGTAGTTCTGTCCAATATTCTCTGGAGGTTGCTTCTATTTCAGAGATTAGCAAGTCGAGGGAGATTGGCGATCGCTTGGAAGAATTTACCACAGATACCACTCACAAATTAAAAGCTATCTTTCAATTCTAATTGATCTAAGCAGAAAATAAATAAGCTCTCCTGATGACTGATAGATAAAAGGTATGTCACTGAAGTAACACACCTTAATTAGTGTTGGGTTTCGTTGTTTCAATGGAACCAAGAAGAAAGGGCGATCGTACTAATCAATTAAGTCTCTTGCTGAGTTATGATCCAAGGATAAAGTTGATCGCTAACGGTGAGATAGATGTTACTGTCCATCGCTTTCGGAATTAGGTATTGATTAGATGCTAAATTTTTAAGATAGACAAAAGCACCTTTTTTGATAAATCCGTTGAAGGTATCAGAATCAGATACGGGGACGATAGACCATTTTGTATTGTCTTTATAGGGAGAATAATAGTAACAACATAACTTGGTAATTGGGTCAGACGGAAATCCAGAAAAGTAACCAAGTAAACAATGATCATTATTTGTTGTACCACTTGTATCAATTAAATCTTGACTACTCTCTGTTTTGATCTCTATTATTGTGTTTTCTTTTAGGTAAGTTTGACCTGTGGAAGAGGGGCTTAATTGGAAGGGTCTCGGTTGAGTACAGTTGATACCCAGTATTGGGTATTGATAAGGAAGAATAGCAGTCCCTTTATAAGATCCACAAATGTATCGAGCTTGATTATCTTGAAAATTAACTGGAACAGATAAATTGATTAAATTTTCATAAGGATCTGATGAATCTGGTTTTATTTCTGTGATTGCATATTCAGACAAAGACTTGACCGTTTTAAGATTTTCTATAGTACAAGACTGATGATCTCCTGATAAAGTCCAGAGATTGTCATCAAGGGAAAAAGTTAGACTTGGAGAATTGCAATTTTCCGTCAAATTAACCCGAACTGGATAAAATCCCGTGGCAACGGATGTTTTAATTTGTCCTTCTTTAAGTTGATCTGATGAATAGTGAAGAATTGCGAATAATTTAGCCTGAATTTCTAATGTACTTTGGGGTGGTAGCGTAAATACACTATAGATTTTATTGGTATAATTATTATGGTTAGGAGACAGAGCGATTGGTTTCATTAGTGCATACCATAATGAAGACTGTTGATTATTTTGCACAACAAAGGAGTAGGTTAAACTGGGGTTTTGTGTTATTTTTGGATATTGATAATCATCATTATCAAAAGTATAGACATATCCAACCGATAAAGTAGATTTATAACAGGTAGGTTGAATAATGGTGTCTTCATCAGGATTATACTGATTGACACGGCAACCTATCGTATCAGGTTTAATCTTGATAGTGTAGGACGGAAAAGCTAAATCATTCGTATTAAATAAGGTCAATAAAGTAATGTTTACATCTCTGCTAGGGTTAGCACCAACTCCCCAAAAAAAGTGTAAATTCAACTTGTCTTTTTGAAAATCTTCTATTGGCTGTTGATTATTAATTGTAATTGTATAGTTAGTCATTAGGTTAACTTCCATTTGATTTCACAGCTAGGTGTAGAGACGCTTTAGCAAATACTTTGCGTTTTCAGGTAACATCATCCAAGTCAACTAAAAGTCAACAGTTCGGAAGATGTTACCGGAAAAAAGGCTCTTCTCAATTCTCATTTTGAAACGATTTTGCGTTGTTTCAGCGATCTAGAGATTCGTTAAGAATTATTAACCCCTCTAGGTGCAAGGGTTTTAATGTCATGAAACCTTAAAATGAGAATTGCTGGGTCTATACTGATAGAATATCCGCAAAATAGCCCTAAAAGTCTTGCCCGATAAGCATTTCACGATTCCATAAGCAAAAATTATCACACAAAGTCGAGAAGAGCCGAAAAAAGAGTTAGCTATTAACGAGTGTCACTAAATTTGCTCCAGACCCAACTGGAGTAACAGGTGTCGTTCCTGGCGCGTTTAGCACTTGATAAGTGCTATCTAGGATTTGTAACTGATAAGAAGTGGTACTACTAGAAAACGAGAAAGAGCAACCCGGCGCACTTGCCACCGCTTGAACATTACCAGACTGAAGATTGACTTGTGCGGCAAATAACGCAATTGTCTCTTGGGGAGTCATGTTAATAGAGCCTTGCGGGGTTAGAGTAAAGGCACAAAAAGGAAGGTACTGTTGACCTGCTGGTGTGTTAATCAGTCCTGCTAAACCAACAGTGACATTAGGTGTACCTGCTGGTCGGTTATTTGTTAAGGCTATACTACCTGGTGGCACCGGATTAGTTCCAGCAGTAAAAGTTCCATCTGCGTTGAACACAAGTCCATTACCTAGTGCTATTTCACTGGATAACGCTTGCATTTCAATTGTGGTATAGGCGGCAATTTGTGACTTGTTAAAAACATAAACCTTATACTTTGGCTCGTAGTCAATAGCTACCGTCCCAAATATGTTGCCAAAAGGAACTGAAAACCATGTCGGCACTCCAACAGCAAGCTGGTTGGGTCCTTTTGCTCCTTTAAAACCGAGAAGTTGATAATTGTTCGCCTGAAGGTATGTTAGCACCTTTTTTTGCTCGGCAGAAGTAAAATCAAAGTCCATTGAAAAAGTAGTCATAATATCCTCCAGGGATTACTAGAACGTTTTTGGTGTGACACCTTTAAGACCATCTCAAAGGCGAATTTCTAAATTTTTTGAGCTAGAGATTTTTTCTCTAAGAGTTAAACAGTTACGATAAGAACACCGATACTGTTAACTTCGTTGTAAATGGCCTGATTTGCGGGAGAAGAAGCATAGGCATATATTGCGCCTCTGGCTTGGCTACTGTAGGCAATGCCCACTACCCATCGGGCACCAGGATTTAGAGGAGTGTAGTTAGCGATCTTTACTATGTCTTGCTGAACTGAGTTAAGAAGTGCTGCTCCTGCGTTAGTAGCACTTTCGACTTTCAATTCAATTGCATACTGACCTTGGCTATCCTGTGCTCCTATATCAAGCCTCCATGTACTATTTGGAGGAGGATAAGGGAGTTCACGGGCGGCCTGAAGTCCTGCTTGAAGTAACAAAACAACAAGCTCGACTTGCATCCACACTTCCCATGCTGCACCAGTGGTAATAGCTTGGGTAATTCGTACTTCATCACCCAGGATCAATGCCAATAAGTTCTGATTAGTCATTGTTTTGCCTTTAGTGTTTGTACACCCCTAAAACACTCTCAAAAATCCATTTCTGAATTTTTCGATTTAGCCATAATGCCTTAAGCAAAATGCCTTGTCTTTTGGGTTAAAAGTGATTGCTTTCATCACCTTTGATACCAGAATAAGTTTTATTTTGAGTAATGGCAATCTCTAAAACTAATACTTTTCTAATAGGTTTTTTGGTGCAGAATATTAACTTTTATATTAGATTTATATTAGATTTATATTAGATTTAAAAGGTCACTTTATGGTATAATGCCCTAACCCTTGAAGTAGAACAGATGAATTAATCAGACAGATTTAAGAGATTAAACCCGATTTACCTTAACTAGAATGAGTAAAACTCTTTTATATGCTGATTTGTTGCGATTTCAGGGATTTATTGCTGGATTTATTCAAGTAAAGTCTAAAAAACGCCCGCTTTTCTCAGAAAATCAAGAGATGCGATCGCACTCAAAGATGAAACCAGATGCTATTTAGTCGTAATCTCCCAAAATATCCCACTCTCTCAGATGTAGCATCTTTAAAGTATGGATGTTAGATCAGTTAGGTAAAAACTCTACAGATGGTGTTGCTACAAACCTTGTACCCCTACAGATAGGGTATTTTTTTGAGCGGGTCTAATTTTTCCTGTAATATTAGATTTTTTTTAACTTTAAAGAGTCACTTTATGGTATAATAACGTACTTTTTAAGCAGAACCAATGAATTAATCGGGCGGCTAAAATCCTCAAAATCCCTTTATCCTCTGACTTGTAGCGGTTTCAGGGGATGAAAAAATGCAAAAAAGCGATCGCTTATCCCTCAAGGAAAACACCTGCCATAAGTAAGGAGATGCTATTATTGGATGATGAGTATTAGAGAAGCTGTCATTCTCGAAGATTACCCGGAATATCCTCAAGGGCGTTGTCTGCTAGTCTTACAAGGAGAAAACCATGACAAAAAAGCCTCACATTAAACTCATCCACATTGGAGAGTACATGGCTGAAGTGGAAGTCGAACTGATTGAGACTCCCGAAGGATGGTCGCCCTATTTATCATTAGAAGACGCTCAAAAATTAGATGATGTCCGTGAAGCCCTTCGTCAAGGTGATCTACAAAAAGCTTTCAATTTAGCACATCTTTACAAAATTACCCCTCTTACCGTTTAACTAAACCTTGACCAGAAAAAATTAAAAAGCGATCGCTATTCCTCAGAACAACACAGCGATCGGCTAACTTGTAACTATCACAAGCAACATTATTGGAGGGCTGATAATTCTTCCCGAAGAATACGGCTTGACATACCCCACGCCGTAAACGGACGTGGATTCTTCTAGCATCACTGCTGAGAATTTCTGGCTCAACGAGTCCACTTGAATTAGATTCCTGGCGAAATCCCACCCAGAGGTGGTTCTCTCCTCAGACTTTCGCGACCTTACAGAAGCCTGTTCTCGTATGCCCTACGATACAGTTCAAAACCTCTAAAATAATTGGTTTCTTTGGTACTTGACGCTTAGAGCTTTTACCTATAGGAGCATTCCCCTATAGAACCCCATAACTCTAGTTTTCAAGGTGCGTTCATCGGTTGATGACTGGGTTTTTTAAGCGG
>NZ_SFBY01000043.1:0-7504 GCF_007095505.1 Microcystis sp. M_QC_C_20170808_M3Col | reverse complement strand
GTCGGAGAGGTTGCATTTAGCAAGAATCCGATAGAGAGGCTTGTAGTTAGCCCTGTACGGGTCAAAGCGTACAAAGCTGATTCAAAGTGCGACGTTTGCGTACAGAATTAGTAACTATGTCAATGGTAAATGATAGTTAATAACTGGTAATGGTAAGTTCTTTCCCTCGCACCTATAAAATCGCCGTCATCGGTGACGTTCACGACCAATGGGAAATAGAAGATAATTTAGCTCTAGAAGCTTTACAAGTCGATTTAGCCCTATTTGTCGGTGATTTTGGCAATGAATCCCTAGAAATTGTCGGTCGGATTGCTAGTTTGTCCTTACCAAAAGCCGTTATTCTCGGTAATCATGACGCTTGGTATAGCGCCACCCCCTGGGGACGAAAACAATGTCCGTACGATCGCGATAAAGAAGATCGTGTCACCGCCCAGTTAGAATTATTAGGGGTTGCTCATGTGGGTTACTCAAAACTAGACCTACCCGGTTTACAGCTTTCGATTGTTGGGGGTCGTCCCTTTACTTGGGGGGGGTCCGAGTGGAAAAATGGAGAATTTTTGCAAGAACGCTATAATATCAGCAATTTTGCCGAATCTACCGCCAAAATTATCTCTAATATTCAAGATACTGCCTATAATAACCTGATTTTTTTAGGTCACAATGGTCCGGCCGGACTGGGAAAGGAAGCGGAAGCTATCTGTGGTCGCGATTGGCAACCTTTGGGAGGGGACCACGGGGACCCCGATTTAGCAGCGGCCATCGAACAAGCACAGCTATTAGGAAAACAGGTTCCTCTCGTCAGTTTCGGTCATATGCACCACCGTCTCCGTCATACCACTTCCCGTTTACGCAATCCAGTGGTCACTTCCGAAATGGGAACCGTTTATTTGAATGCTGCTAGTGTCCCTCGCATTCTCCACTCCGATACGGGTAAATCTCGCAATTTTTCCCTAGTCACTCTTGAAGAAGGTCTAGTCACAGAAGCATCTTTAATCTGGTTGAACGATAATTTCGAGATTATCAGTAATAGAAAACTTTATCACTCCGGGTCATCAATCGATCGCCTATCCGTTCCATCTTGTTATTCTTAAGTTTTGAAAATAGACCTTTTCTTAATCTTATGCGGTACAATCACTAATATCAGTTATCAGATATGAGTGTTCAGTTCACTGATTACTGTTCACTGATTACTGATAACTGAAAAAAGCTCCCCACTTCCTATAGATAGTTAATTTTTTGAGCGATTAGAGGTAAAGCAAGAGCGATAGCAACACTAACTATCATACCGATAAAAGCTTTCAAGGCATCCCCTAAAACCAGTTTACCCGTGGCGGCTAAATTAGGGTTTTCTCTGGTTAAAGTCAGAGAAATTTCTCGACCTCCTAATAAACCTAAAAATACCCAAGTGGTACTCATGGGAATATGATTATAGCTAACAAAAAACAGTAAAATTAGTCCATAAATTAAGTTAATAATTGTTGCAGAACGCAGATCATGGGCGTTAGTTTTGCTAGTGACAATTTTCTCGATTTGACCCCCGTGATTAATAAAAATGATGGTTTGCAGGAGTAGCATAACTGTTAGAGATAAAACTAACCATGTTGCCGCTAACTTTCTGGGAAGATAGGCGAAAATATTAGCAAAATCTTGCATTAACCATTGACTCCAGAGAAACCCGGTGGATAACCACTGTAAAACTACCCAGATTTTTTGAGGTTCTTTATTAACTGTTTCTAGGAAAAAGTTTTCTAATTGATAAATAATTCGATAGATTACTAACCCCACTATAACAGCAATAGCATAACCCCAAGCGGATTTAACTAACATTTCATCTAGAGATTGGGGAGCAAAAACTGTTAAAACCAAAAAGGTTGTACTCACAGGTATTCCCCAAGTGGTGAGAATTAAAATTGCTAAGGGAGGAACGATATAAATCCAAGTAAAAGTTTCTGGGAAGGGAATCATTTCTAGTCGATTATAAGCCACATCTCCCTGATTAATATACCAACCAGCGATAAAAATCGAGGCTAAGATTATACTGGTGTACAGCCATAAAATCCACCAGGGACGTTCTTCATTGGCACTTAAAAAAGTCCCTAAAGTTTGTAGGGAATCGTTGGCAACAATCGCATAAGCTGATAGAATAAAGCCAGCAATCATCAAAAAATTACTCATAGACAAGTGAAAAAAATAAAACTTAAAGTAATACAAATCCTGTTCAAACAGTAGAGAAAAGCGCCGAGGTAGGAGAGCGGGAAGTGGGGAAATTTCAACTAAAACCCTCTTAATTTTGCTTTAAAAAATCCCTCGCTAGATAGAAAGCAGCTAAACTACCGGAGACGGTAATTTCCTGCGGATTAATTTCCTGTAAAGGTCGAATAATAACTTCAATTTCCTCGGTAATATCTAACTTTTGTTGACCTGTGGGAGTAGCATTAAGAGCCAAAAAAATATGAATTCTGTTAGTATCTTTAACGGGATTATCGTACAAAACAGCCAGAGGTATTAGAGAATCACTTTGATAACCGGTTTCCTCCTCGAATTCCCGACGCGCTGCCGCATTAATATTATCTTCACCCGCATCTACTGCCCCGGCGGGAAATTCCAATAAAATTTCCTTAACTCCGTGACGATATTGACGGACAAAAACCAATTGATTATCCCCAGTAACTGGAACAACTAAAACAATTTCAGGACGAATATTAACGAAATAATCATCGATAACTTGTCCAGAGGATAACCTCACCGCGTCTTGACGGACTTGACACCAACGATTCTGAAAAACTAGCTCGGATTTAATAATTTGCCATTTTTTTAAATTAGTCATCGACAATCCTGTTATAATTGCAGTGAAATTACTAAACTTTTTCTCAGATAATTATAGCTATCTAGGGACTATTCCTGATAAAATTTAATTTTATACTCCCATCTCCCATGTCGTTAATTCAATGGTATCCCGGTCATATTGCCAAAGCGGAAAGAAAACTCAAGGAACATCTTAAACTCGTGGATGTGGTCTTAGAAGTGCGCGATGCTCGCATTCCCTTAGCTTCCCATCATCCGCAGGTGGACGATTGGATTGGCAATAAACCGCGCTTGTTAATCTTAAATCGTCTCGATATGATTCCCGAATCTGCCCATCAACAATGGGTAACATGGTTTAAAAGTCAAGGAGAACCCGTCTATTTTACTAACGCTAAACAGGGAGAAAGAGTTAAAGCAATTATCAAAGCGGCGGAAAAAATTGGCGATGAAATTAACCAAAAACGCCAACTAAGAGGAATGTTACCGCGTCCAGTGCGCGCCGTGGTGATCGGGTTTCCCAATGTGGGCAAATCTGCCCTGATTAACCGTTTATTAGGGCGAAAAGTCGTCGCCAGCGCCCGCAGGGCCGGAGTAACGCGACAATTACAATGGGTACGAATTTCCGACACCTTAGAACTATTAGACGCGCCGGGGGTGATTCCTTCCCGTTTAGATAATCAAAGGGATGCGGTGAAATTAGCTATCTGTGAGGATATTGGCGATGCTGGTTATGATAACCAAAGGATAGCGGCGGCTTTTGTCGATTTATTAATAGAATTACACTATGAAGGACTTTTACAATCTCGTTACGGGTTGAATACTCTAGACATGACCGGGGAAGATTTTATCGAAAAATTGGCCAATCTCAAATATCAAGAAGATAAAGAAAGGGCAGCCATGCAGTTACTCAATGATTTTCGTAAGGGAATAATCGGGGCTATCCCGCTAGAATTGCCTCCTTCCTCTTGAAATCGCCTGTTTTTAACTCAATAGTTAATTCCCGAATTTGTCAAAATTACCGCCTTTTAGTCCACTGAGCTGCCGATAAGATTATGGAAATATAAGCTCATAATGAACCGATCTGAAGCCTTTTTAGACTATCGGGCAATTAATTTGATCAGACATCTCCAAGAGCGACAACCCAATCACGGCTTGCCTTTACACCTTCTACTAACAAAGTAGTTTAATGGCTAAAATGTATGTCTTTCGCTACTATCATTCCTCTGCCTAGAGTCCTAGAAAAGCGCTATATAGCGTTTCCTGTTCGCAAGAGGTACATTATAAATGTTGAAAAGCTTAATTAGCAAAGGTTTAAGTGTGCCACACAGGTGTGAGAACCGCTATAGTTCTTCTCGTTGTGCCAGCAAGTTTGAGTGAGCTTTTATCTTTTCGTTGATTCTAACAAATACCTATTAGACCTGTTGGGATATAACTATTAAAATAGCTCAAAGCCTTATGTAGTCTGGGTTTTAGTGATCACAATAGAAAGTCGCTTAAAAGCTTACCATGTAAGGGCTTCAATGATTTTGAGCTTATTTCCCAACAACTCTATTAATTATTGCTAAGTATTAGAGATTTTAAAAATTATAATGATAGAATAGGTTCAAGACTTAGGTAGGCTGTAGAGCATGGTAGTTATTTATTTAAAGACTTAAGGATGTAGTCTTTTTGTTTTATATTAGTTGGGAGGTAAAACCATGAATAAACATCTCCGTTATTCACCGTTGACTGGGATAAGTGCCACGTTGTTGAGCCTAGTTTCCCTCTTAAATTCTTCCGGTAGTGCTGGGGCTGTTACCTGTACCCTGGAACAAATAAATTCTCCAGAAGTTAAATCTAAAATTGAACAGATCAAGACTAAAACCTTGTCGCAACAGTTACAAATAGTTAATCAATGGAGTAAAGACTTATATCCCCTGAGCGATTGGGAAGGAAAACGACAGGACCCGATCTTCTGTTCGGTAATTGCCACGGTTCAAGAATCGACCGTACCCTTAGAAGTCAGGAAAAATGCCGCTTATGTTTTGAGGGGCATCGGCACAGGGGCAGAAGATGCCATACCCCCACTAAAAGAGCTGCTCCTCGATCCCTCTCAACCCCCGGAAATGCGGAAAAGTGTCATTTGGGCGTTGCGAGGTATTGGGGCGACCCCCGTAGTCCATGAACTGGTAGAGGTGCTAAAAAACCCAGATAATAACGATGAAGTGCGGGGATTAGCGATAGAAACCCTCGTGAGTATTTTTGATATCGATAAAAATGTACCTAAAAATGCGGGGGCGATTCCGATACTCGAAGCTATCCTGAAACAAGATACCAATAGTCATCTGCGCGCCAGTGCGGCCAATGTTTTAGGACAAATTGTCACGCCAGACCTAGCTTTAGTAGAACTTTTTCATCAAGCTTTAGGTGACCCCTCTTCGGTTGTCCGCAAAGAAGCCGCCGATGCTTTGAGCAGAATCGCCCAAAATAGCAAAGATAGCGGGATTCGTAAAGCTCTTCAAGAGACTATCCCCGAACTTCGCACGGCTTTAGACGACCGAAATTATACCCTACGCTCCTATGTCGCTTCCGCTTTAGGACAAATAGGAGGCAGTGATCGCGAAAGCCTAGGGAAATTGCGTGACATCCTAGAAAACGATCCTAAGCCGCTCGTCAGAGGTGATGCGGCCGCCGCTTTGGGGATGCTAATAGAACAAAAAGATACTTTTGATTTCAACAGCGATCAAAAAACCCTCAAAAGTCTTATCAAGGCTTTAGATGAAGAACAGCCCAAAGCTGCTCAAGCGATAGCGGCGATCGCTCAGAGTTTTCCCAATCAGGCCCGGAACAACAAAATCGATGTTAAGAAAGCGATCGATTCTTTGAATGAAGCTTTGGTAGCCCTGAAAGAGAAGCAGTCTCTTTATGAACAGAGGATTAAAGAAACCGAGCAACAGCTAGAGATTCTCAAACTGATCCAAGCAGAACAGTTTATCCTACACGATATACTCAAAAATCCCTGGGCATGGGCTGTGGTGATTGTACTGAGTTCCTACGGTGGAATGTTCTGGTTAAAACCACTCTGGTTATTGAAACTCGATGAAGGTTTGTTAGGGACATTGGAAACCGCCTCCAAGATTAGCAATCCGCTCGTTTCCGTGATCGGTTCTGTAACGGTGACTTTTTTACGTTTACTCTCTCCCCTCAAATATCATGGACGAGTTTTAGATGCTTGGGTGGCGGTTCACATCAAATCGGTACGAGAAGCCTTTCAACAAAAAGACACGGTAGAAAAACGGCTGGTTCACGTTCCCAGTCCGGTCATTTTGAATGACCAGACTACCATCGCCCAACTCACCCCCAAACACCTGCAAAATATCTTTGCCACACAAAAACACCTGTTGATTTGGGGTGAGGGCGGTTCAGGCAAAACCAGTCTTGCCTGTCAAATTGCCCAATGGGCGATGTCCGAGGACGAAAACGAGCGAATCCTTAAACATCGAATGTTACCGGTACTGATCGAAGACGATCTCGATCCCGACCCCGATCACGATAAATGTCCCTTTACCGATGCGATTTTGGGACAACTCAACGACGAGTTAGGACAAGATACCGACCCTATTTCGGCAAAACTTCTCGAACAACTGCTTAGAAAACAGCGTATCCTCGTTATTGTCGATCATCTCTCGGAAATGAGTACCGAAACCCGCGATCTCATTCGTCCGGAAATGCCCGATTGTCCCGCCAAGGCTTTGCTAATTACCTCTCGCCTTCGGGAAGTCCTCGGTCATGTTGTTAAAACTACCATTCAACCCCTGCGGATTGAAGGTAATCACCTATCGTCTTTCATGGATGCTTATCTGAGGGAACGAGGCAAACGGGAACTCTTTCCCGATCCTGAATTTTTCGATGCCTGTCGTCACCTATCTCAGATCGTCGACCGCGGCAATATCACCGTCTTCTTGGCGAAACTTTATGGCGAACAAATGATCGCCTCTAAAGTGGAATCAGCCCAAACTCTGACCGCCTCGTTGCCCGATAACGTCCCTGATTTAATGCTTCATTATATTAACGAACTGAATCGGGATGTCCACAAAGATAAATTAGAAGATCGCATAGTCCAGAAAACAGCGAAAATTGTGGCTT
Organism: Microcystis sp. M_QC_C_20170808_M3Col; assembly: GCF_007095505.1. Taxonomy (NCBI): domain Bacteria; kingdom Bacillati; phylum Cyanobacteriota; class Cyanophyceae; order Chroococcales; family Microcystaceae; genus Microcystis; species Microcystis sp. M_QC_C_20170808_M3Col. Next base: position 574 of record NZ_SFBY01000043.1, on the reverse strand, counting down.
GGGAATGCTTGAAAACTACCTATCAGCCGAACACCGCCGCAATTGAAGATATTTTGCTGGCTTTGGCCGATAATACTGCGGAAATTCGCCTAAAATATTTGGAACAACGCCTACATCTTATCCAAATCGTCGGACCGGCCCAAGATCGTCTCCGTTTCGCCCTCGATCCCATCGCTGAATATTTAGCAGCTTTGCACCTGCTTGACCTCTATCGAAATGATGATAGTCAATGGTCGGAATGGCTAAAACACCTAGACACCATACCCAAAGGGTTTTTAATCGCCCTGCGCGATTGTTGTCAGGTAAAAGGCCAAGAAGCCAAAGTTCCTCACTTTGTTCTCGAAAAACTCGCTCCTATCAATGGAACAACCGCTAATGTACCCGACTTTTTACCTAGCGCAATCGGTAATCCCCTAATCCTATCCTAGTGGGACTTAAACGCTCAACAAAGGTCCAATCGAGTATAATCGTTACAGAGTAAGCACTTTACGTTGAGAAATCGGCGATGAAAGAGACAACCCCAGTCGCGATGCCCCCGTGCTTTGACCGATGGTGTCGGCGGTTTGACAATTGC
>NZ_SFBY01000429.1:0-15739 GCF_007095505.1 Microcystis sp. M_QC_C_20170808_M3Col | reverse complement strand
GAGTTAAAAGTTAAACTTCAAGTTTTTATTCAGGACGAATGTACTGATTAACTAATTTTTTGGGGAAAATTAGTTAACCCATCATTATAACATATAATTAATTTGCAAGAGTTCTAATGCTTCCGATATGACGACTGACTCAATACAAGTTACTGCTGAAGAAATTGCTCAGTTTCGGACTGAATTAGCGGATAATCCAAGTGCGATCGCTGCTTTGGATGCCGACGATATGGCGATTTATTTTTGCGTTTCTTGAGAAGGTAATAATAATGGAGTTAAGGCAAATTCTATAGCTTGCTCATTAGGCAATCTTCTGATTAAATCTAATTCTACTAATTTGTCAATAATTGGAAGTAGTTCACTAAATTCTTGAACTTGCAACTTTTGTAAATCTTCTAAAGTAATATTTTCATCTGATAATTTATCTTTTTCTAGAATTAGATCTATCAGCATAAAATCCGCTGGGGTTAATCCTGGCAGACCTCGCATTTGTTGGTCAGCATAAATAAATCCTTCTTCTAAGATTTGAGGTGTAATAGTTTCGGCATTTAATTCAGATGCTTTCTGTAAAATATAGCTACCTAAACGATTTAAATAACGCGGAACACCATTAGATCTCTCACACAACATCTTAGCTGTATCTGGTGTAAAAGGTTTAACTGCTTGGGGATCTTTTACTGAATATTGACAATCTTGAGAACGTACACTGTTAAGGTAATTAACCAACATTTCATACATGACAGATTGTTCAAGAGGTTCTAATTTAATCGCAAAATCAAATAATCCTCTTTCACTAATTAAAATATCTCTGGTTAAACCCGAAGGATGACCTGTCAAAATAAACCATGCTCCTGATTTTAGCATTCCTTGAGCGTTTAAAAGTAATTGTTTTACAGTTGCAGGATCTTGTTTATCTAAGTCATCAACAGCAATAATCACTCGCTCATATTTTTTTAATGCTCTTTTTAATAAGTCTTCAAAACTAAGTTCAGGAAAGAGTGGTTTATTAATATCAATACTTTTTTCTTTTAATTCTGCACCAATTCCTGCAATTCCAAGTTTAGCTGTATTCTCTCGTTGTCTTAAAGGTTGGGCTGAAATTAATCCCATTTGATTTAAGAATTGTTGCGCCCATTCATCTTCTTTCATTTCCCGGGCTAAAGCAATTAATGCAATGGTAGCTAAATCTGTATTAGCTGGCAAACTGATATAGGCAGTTAAAGTCTTAGTTGCTTTACGTTTTAGAACATCTAAAATTTCTAAAATAAAAGCCGTTTTCCCAATACCAATCAAACCGTAAACTAACAATCTTTTACGCTCTTTTCCTTTTAATAAGGTGAAAACTTGTTTTAATTCTTGACTTCTCCCAGTAAAAACTTTTCTTAACTGCGATTCACCCAATGTTGAAGCACTTTCAGAAAAAGGAATTTCCGTTATTCCCCATTGAGAATAGATATTATCTAATTCATCCCAAATGCGATCCGCTTCATTCATACAGCTTGTTTCTCCTTAATTTTGGCAAGGCAATTCAGAACTTCTGCTATTTTAGCAATTTCTTGTTCATTATTCAGTTCTTTAAAAATAAAAGTAGCCTCCTTTAATAATTCTTTAGCTTTTTCGACAAAACCAATTTGCAACATGAGTCTGCCTAAACTTGCTTTACAAAAGGCAACACCTCTATCATGTTTTAGATATTCATAAAAGCGCAAAGCATCTCGATAATAAATAGAGGCTTTTTCATGGTTTCCAATTAGGTGATGGGTATGAGCAATTTGATAAATGGTATCAGCACGACTTTTGAGATCGTCAAATTGACGATAAATTTTAAGACTTTTTTCTAAATAAGCTAATCCTTGATACCATTCTCCTCGATCTACTTTAACTTTACCTAATGTTAACCCCATCTCTGCGGCATTCAGGAAATCTCCTGCGGTTTCATATCCTTGTAAAGCGTTTTGATAACACATCACTGCTTGTTTTATATTCTCTGCTTTATCCCCTCTGATTCTGTTACTGTAAGCATTAGCGAGATTATTCTGTGTCGCTGCCCATTGTTGGGGAAATGCGTCAAAAGTGAACACTTTCAAAGCCTCCTGGTAAGCGGAGATCGCCTTTTCTAAATTGTCAGCTTTATCACCTTTAATTCTCTCGGCATAATCACAAGCTAGAGTATTTTTTGTATTTGCCCAACCTAGAGGAATTCTGTCAATGGTTCTGACTTTCAATGCTTCGTTACAAGTCGCAATCGCTAGTTCTAAATTCTCGGCTTTATCTCCTCTTATTCTTTTACTATAGGCAAGAGCTAAATTATGTTGAGTCGTCGCCCAATCTTCAGGAGAATTATCGAAAGTTCTGACTTTCAATGCTTCTGTATAAGCAGCGATCGCCAGTTCTAAATTTTCGGCTTTATCTCCTCTTATTCTTTTAGCATAGGTATTAGCTAGGTTATTTTGTGTATCTGCCCAATCTTTGGGAAATTTATCGAAAGTTCTCACTTTCAATGCTTCAGTATAAGCAGCGATCGACAGTTCTAAATTCTCGGCTATATTTCCTCTAATTCTATTTTGGTAAGCACTAGCAAGATTGTCTTGCGTATCTGCCCAAACTTCGGGAAAAGCATCAAAATTGAAACCAGTTAAAACAACTTGATAACCTGCGATCGCAATCTCTAAATTAGTGGCAATATTACCAAGAGAAAATTGCTGAATCAAGGTACTAAAATTACAGATATTACCAGCGATATATATAGCCTGTTCTGTTTCAACAGATGCTAATTGATTTTTTGCCCAATTATTTAGAATTATTATTAAACTTTCATCTAATTTATCGAGATTATGCTCAAAAAAAGGATAAATATACTTGGGATCAGGATTTTCATAAACTTTATTTAATGCCTTCATCAAAAAATTCAAATATTCTTCATGTGTATTTCCAGATTCTCTGCTTTCAATCGGAGGAATTTTATTTGCTCCCTCTGGAACAAATTCCCAATCATAACCTACTTCCTCACAAAAAGAGATAATTTCCTCCACTGACATACCTTCAACACTCGGTACAGGAAAATTCTGTTTTCTTAATTGTCGTGCAAAATTAGTTGCATCTGCTGAAGATTCAAACATTAATATAGTTTGTTTTTCTTGATCAGTTATAGTATGAATACCCTCATTATCTGTTCCAACATTGTAGAGAAGAACATAAACAGTTTGAGGTAACTGATTAGAGGATTGCTGCTGAAAATACTGAATCAAAGAAATAGCTAAATCTTGCGGATTAACCTGTAAATTCTGTAAAATTATCGCTGTACTTTCCCCTTCTTGAATAATTCCAATCAGTAAATGTTCTGTATTAATAGATTCATGTTCTAATTGCCGCGCAATTGAAACCGCATTGTTTAAAACGAGTTTTGCCGATTCTGTAAAAGGAAGTTCTACAGTAATCATTTCTGAACCCCTTCCTAGAATTTTTTCAACTTCAATCCGAGCATTTTTTAGCGTTATTCCCTGCTGTCTTAAAACCTTCGCTGCAATTCCTGTTGCTTCACCAATTAATCCTAAAAATATAAACTCTGCCCCTACAAAATTATGCCCCAAGCGACGCGCTTCTTCCTGCGCTAACATAATTACCTTAATCGTTTGGTCTGTGAACCGTTCAAACATAATTTAGACTCCTTATCACTTCTAAACCACGAAACTTACCAGAACTACAACACCTTGATCTGCCATTCCGCAAAAAATTGGACATAATTGAATGAGGACTATGATTGTTAGGATTATGGCGCGATTATTACAATTATATCCCAGAGATGATAGGCAAAAACAATCATAGTCAGTTAAATAATCAAAAAAAATCATAGTTTAGACAGGATTGGGTGCGTTGTTCATTCATGGCGTGGCGGATGGTGGCGGTTAATTCAATTATTAAGCAGGGTTGGGGATTGGTGGTAAGGTTGTCAGAAAAGCGATCGCACTGTATAATCTTGATTGATATATAAGCTAATTCTACTCACTTGAACTAAATCATCATGAATCAAAAACCGTACCAAGTAGAAGCATTTTGGGATCGAGAGGCGCAAGTGTGGGTAGCAGAGAGTGAAGATATTCCGGGATTAGTCACCGAAGCTGATACCATCGAAGCTTTAACAGCTAAATTACGACAGATGATTCCAGAATTATTACAACTAAATCATCTAATTACTATTGAACCTCAAGAAGCGATAACTTTTGAACTAAGTTGCCTGAGGACTATGATTAAGGATTACCTGAAATAACGAATCTACCAACTGCTACTAAAAAACCTCCCACCGCAGTAATTAAAATACCAATTAGTGTCCAAATTTGCGCTTGTTGTGATCTTTTAATTTCTTTGACATCTTCCTTAACAGAATTTATTTCTCCTCTTACGGAATTTATTTCTCCTCTTACAGAATTTATTTCTACTTTTAATACTTGTCTTTCGCCTTTAGCTTCTGTTAGCTGAATTTTTATATCTGTAACATCTTTTTGGACATTTTCTAGTTTTTGACTAATTTCTGTTAGAATTTTTTCAAGACTTTGTTCAATCATCACTGACATTTATTTTCTCCCCTAATCAGAAAGATTATCAATCATTATAGTCGATATTCAGAGAACTATTATCCTTCCTGCATCCCTGAATTTCGAGGCACTTACTGCCGATAAAAAGGTCAAAGATGGCAAAGATTAGATTTATTTTACCCACGGCGATCGGGAAAGTAACCATCAGCGATCGAGTTACCTCCCCCATGGTAAGAGAAGTTTTACCCCCAACCAAATCCGGGCAATAGACGTTTTTTCAATTGTTGCATCGCTTGTTCCGTAACATCCCGGTATTTTAAATCTCCCACGAGAATACGTCCCATCAGTTGACCGGCGATCGGGCGTTTAACCGCGATATTATAGGCGATTTGGGTAAATTGATAGAATAAACCGGCTAATTTGGCCGCTAAAGCCATATCTTCCCCCCATTCTTCCCGAATTATCCGACTATAGTTCGCTAAAGCGCGATTATCCCCGGCTAAAGCTCGATCGATCGCCTCGGCTGCCTTAACTCCCGTCAAAATTGCCGGACGGATACCCTCACCGATAAGAGGATCGAGAATCCCCGCCGCTTCTCCTGTAATTAAGGCATTTTGGGCGTGTAGCGGTTGATTTCCGTTCCAAAGGGCTAAAGCATACTCACTATAGCGATAATCCTGTAAATTCCAGCCCTTTTGACGGGCATAATTTAACAGTTGTTTTTTCAGATCCTCGGATTTGATGCTGCCCTTAAAACAACCACCGCTAATTGTGTAACCATTAGACTTGGGAAAAGCCCAGATATAACCATTTTTTAGGGAACCAAAATCAAAAAAAGCTTTTTGGGGTGGAATAGTCGCTTCTGCGTTAGTAATTTCCAGAGCAGCACCGATCGCTTCGTTTTTCGCCGGTAATCCCAACCAGCGACTGGTATTGCCCCTAACACCATCGGCAGCAATCAGATATTTACCTGAAAATGTTCCTTGGGATGTGGTAACTTGCCAGTGATCTTGGATGAATTTGATCTGGGTAACTTCGCTGTTATCTTGGATGGTTGCCCCGACTGCGATCGCCTGTTGCCCTAAAAAATCATCGAAACGATCCCTTTGTACCATCCACATCGGTTCTAGCATATTTAACTTAGTGGTGGCGGCATCCCCCTGTTTCCAAGTAAACTCCACTTGGGTGACGGTATTCTCGATCACGGGGGTAAAGTCAAAATCAAACCATTGCTTAATTGCCGGGGATACCCCACCACCACAGGGTTTATAACGGGGTAATTTCGCTTTATCGAGGATCAGGATCGAACGTCCCTTTTTAGCTAGATGATAACCCGCCGTCGCTCCTGCTGGCCCCGCACCGATGATAATACAGTCAAACATTTGTACTAATTTAAGTCGTTGAACAAATTTATAGACAATTTACGCTATTTTGGGCAACTTGTGTTGAGTCTGGTTTCTTGTCCCTTCCTCAGGCGGTTGAGCTTGCCTCTCTAGTTTCTAGCTGATTTATCCCCCAATTTCCAAGAGAGCCTAATCTCTGGCTTTTTTGGCTAATTGATCAATTATCTTCACCTGATCAATCGTATAATCAAAAAAAACTATAACGGCTCGATTATGTCATGAAAATTGTTTCTATTAAAATAACCAACTATCGTATGTTTAAAAATATACACATAAGAGATATTCCCCTTTTTGCGTGATTATTGGAGCTAATGGGACAGGAAAATCTACCCTATTTGATATTTTTGGTTTTCTGCGAGATGCTCTTAAAAACAACATTCGCCAAGCTTTACAAATTCGGGGCGGTTATAAAGAAGTTATTACCAGAGGTCAAGAAAAAGAAGATATTGAAATCGAGCTGCAATTTCGGATGAAAATCTCAGATACAGAACGTCTGGTTACTTATATACTCAGAATTGGACAAGAGGAAAATCGCCCCATGATCAAACGCGAAATACTTCGCTATAAACGGGGTGAACACGGTGCACCTTTTCATTTTTTAGATTTTCAACGCGGTCAAGGATATGCTATCACCAATGAAGAAGATTTTAGTAAACCAGATAAAGAACTCGATCGAGAAGAACAAAAGCTAGAATCTAACGATATACTAGCGCTCAAAGGATTAGGACAATTTCAACGTTTTAAAGCCGCTACTGCTTTTCGTTCTCTGATTGAAAATTGGCACATTTCCGACTTTCACATTAGCGAAGCTAGAGGAAGTAAAGAAATATCTTACGCTGAACACTTATCCCCCACGGGTGATAATATGGCAACAGTTGCCCAATATATTTATCAACAATATCCCGAAATTTTTCAGCAAATTCTCGAAAGAATGAAACAACGAGTTCCGGGTATTTCCTCTGTGGAAGCCAAAGAAACCGAAGACGGTCGCTTGATTTTACGTTTTCAAGATCAAGCATTTAAAGACCCTTTTATTGATCGCTATGTTTCTGACGGGACTATGAAAATGTTCGCTTATTTAATATTACTATTCGATCCGAATCCTCATCCCCTACTCTGTGTCGAAGAACCAGAAAACCAACTTTATCCTACTTTATTAAAAGAACTAGCCGAAGAATTCGCTCACTATAGCTATCGGGGGGGTCAGGTATTTGTTTCTAGCCACTCCCCCGATTTTATCAATGCGGTTCCACTAGCTAGTATTTTCTGGCTAATTAAATCCCAAGGTATCACCCAAATCCATAGGGCTACCGATAGCGAAATCCTCAAAAACTTAGTAGCAGAAGGCGATTTACCCGGCTATCTTTGGAATCAAGGCTGGTTTAAAGGAGTAGCACCATAATGAACTATAATATCGTATTTTTGCTAGAAGAGTCATCTATAGAAAATGTGTTAAACGAACTTTTACCTAAAATTATTCCCCCAGAAATCAGCTATATATGTATTAGTCATCAAGGTAAACAAGACCTAGCCAAATCTATTCCTAAAAAACTCAAAGCTTTCAAGAAATCTAGTCCCAATACCAAATTTATTATTGTTCACGATCAGGATTCCCACGATTGTCAAAAACTCAAAAAAGAACTAGGGGAAATTTGTCAAAATGCCAGTGATGCTCAAGTATTAATAGTGAGCGGGGGGAAGATTTAGGCATTTTTGCGCCCAAAAATATTCCCCCCGGCAGAACCGAGGGGAAAGTGGGGAAAAACCGCTAATCTAGCAGTTTAAGGCTAAGTCTTGGGATTCTTTTTTCAAGAGATTAACGAGGTTTTCGTCACCATTCTCTTGAGCGATTTGTAAACGACGTTCCAGACGAAGACGAATATTGTTCAGATGGACGTTAGAAAGGGTTTCCTCTTGGACGACAATAGGGGGTTTGACAACCGGTAACGGACAAGTGTTGGGGATGACTTGTCCGGCAAGATGAGGACGGGTGCTGTAGGCAACTCCACGATACTGACGATGCAGTTTTGGTTCTAATTGGAGCATATGGCGAGGATAATGGTGATTCCAGTGTTGACCTCGGTATTTACCCCCGATATCTCCAGTATTCATCTCCAAGGGGAGAGAATCCCTTTCGTACTTAACTCCTCGATAGACTAACGTCATATCACCGACTCCCTGCAATGCTTTAAAGTGACTTTAATCCCCCTTGTCGCCCCTATATAGGGACAACAAATGAAAAGATCTTATTTATTATTCTGTATCTATTTTTACATTTTGCTAGGGAAAATGTAAAAACTTTATAAAAATTTAATATTTTCTAGTTGGCCATAGTATCCTTGTCTAGCTGGGTTTGGTCGGCCGGCAAAGGAGCCTCTAGGGGTTTGAGGATTGATTTGGGTTGCTCGTCCTCATCGATGAGACGAATTTGAATTTGCGGGCCAGAGGTGGCTAAACGAACCACCATACCATCGACGACGACGGTTTTCTCGATCGGTTTGCCATTGAGAAACGTCCCATTTGCTCCTAAATTTTCCAATTCCCAATTATCGCGATCATTATGGTGGATTTCTAAGTGCCGCCTCGAAACCACAGCACTATAGAGAACTACATGATTATCCAGTGCCCTGCCGATGAGAATGGTTGATTGATCATTGTTAAATTGCCAATGTTGTAGGGGCGTGGCTTGACTGGGGTGTAAAAGAGTTAAAGTGATCACGGTGACTATTGGCGACAAGATAGGGGCGGTGGACAGGGTAAATCTTATTTGCTGTCAAGATTCATCCTTGCCATTAAGTCTTAAGTCCTAGTAATGAAAATCTCTAGTTACTTGACTAAGCCTTTTCTTTCTATTGTCTCACACTTTCCTGTTCCCTCTGAACCGACCTCCCCCAGAAAATCTAGCCACTTCGCCCTAGTATTAATAAAACTGATGGGGGATGATTTCCACATTCTGACCAATTTTTAACCTCTTCAGGGATAAGATAGTGCTTGTGTCACCTAAACATTGATCTATGAGCGGCTTTATTATAAAAATAATCTTGATATCGGCTTTGATTTCCCTGGGAATTAAATATCTTGCCCCTTTATTATCGATCGCTCCCAGTCCTCTTAACACTTTAATTCTGGTTTTTACTCCTTTTCTGCTCATGGTTTTTGCCCTCTGGAGACGGACAATAACTGATTAGGAATTTTTCTCCTTACTCATCATGACTTTTGGCAGCAGCCTCGGTTTAGTTCTGTTGGTCTTTTGTCTGTTGATTCTCTGGCAGATTCGACAGATTCTCTTATTATTATTGATGGCGATTCTTCTGGCTCAGATTTTAAATTTGGCTGTGACTTGGTGGCAGCGTCATCACCTCAAGCGTTCCTACGCCCTAATTATCACTCTTTTTGGCTTCTTTATTGGTATTATCGGTATTTTTGTGGGGATTATACCCGCTTTAGTCCAACAATTTCGCCAATTATTTAGTTTATTACCCCAAGCTATAGAAAGACTCTGGGGACAAGTCCATAGTCTTGAGGATTATCTCGATCCTAGTCTGGCCAGTGTCTTACCGGACTTTAAAACACTGCTCGCTCAATTACAACCCCTGATTAACCAAATTGCTGGCCGGGGTTTAAGCATTTTTTACGGTACTTTCGGTATTATCCTCAGCTTACTGCTAATTGTTGCCCTGGGCTTGATGATTCTCGCCGATCCTGCCGCTTACCACCGTTGTTTTCTGCGTTTATTTCCTGCTTTCTACCGTTCTAGGGTACGATCGATCCTAGAAGAGTGCGATCGAGATTTAAAAGCTTGGCTGAAAGGGATTTTCTGTCATATGTTGATTATGACCTTGGGCAGTTGCCTGGGTTTATCCCTGATCGGCATTCCCCTCGCTTTTTCCCAATCTATTCTCGCGGGATTTCTCACCTTTATCCCCAACCTCGGGCCAGTTTTAAGCACGATTTTACCCTTTTCTATCGCCCTTCTGGAAGCTCCCTGGCAACCCTGGGCGGTTTTACTGCTCTACAGCAGTATTTATCTGTTAATTCAATATTTCGACCGTCATTCACCGCTGCCCATTTTAACAGTGCGGTCGCTCAAGCTCTTACCCGCTTTTACCCTGTTGACCCAGTTGTTTTTCGCCTCGATTTTTGGCTTTTTAGGGCTATTTCTGGCGGTTCCCCTGGCGCTTATCGCTCGTATTTGGCTAAAGGAAGCCTTGATCGAGGATATTCTCAATCATTGGCAGACCGGGGATAAAAACTTTTAAACTGGGGATCTAGGATTCGAACCTAGGAAATGGCGGGACCAAAACCCGCTGCCTTACCGCTTGGCTAATCCCCATTGGACAGACCTTTTTAATACTAGCATTTATCTCCCCGGTTTTGTCAAGAAGTTTATAAAAATTTTTTACTTAGGGCTTGCTGAATAAATCTAAAAACTTTGTTGGATAAGGCTTTTAGACTTTTTTTTCCTCAAAAAGTGCCGGACCTGGGAGTGATCGGGGGTAAAATTCCGGGACTTTTTCCCTGAAAATTAGGTAACTGACTACCTCAAAATCGGTAAAACCCTACACCCTACACCCCACACCCCACACCCCACACCCTGCCCCCACGAAAAACTTTTTGCCGCAGACCCTAAATACGTCTTAGCTTAGAGGGATTTAAGGAGAAAAATCTATGGATAATAGCGCACAAAACTGGTACATTGTCCAGGAAAATACCGGAATTTGTCAGATTATAACCCTAGAAAACGGAAAAACCCCAGTCAGTGGTCAATACTGGGGTCCTTTTGCCGAGCGGGGAGAAGCGATCGCCCGTCGGGTGGGTTTAATTCGAGCGGGCAAATGTCAACCTATTGTTTAGCGGTATTGGTGGGCGTTTTTTTGCCTTCAGTGATTTCTTTTTCCAAGATTTCAAAAGCCTTCTTGAATTGAGGATCCTGGAAGGTTCCCACCCGATCCCGTTCCTGTTGAAGATTTTTGCGATCTTCCTCGCTCAGTTCCGACTCCACATCCGGATGAATACCATCTTTATTGATGTCGCGTCCTTTGGGGGTGAGATACTTGGCAATCGTCACCGCTAATCCCGAACCGTCACTGAGACTGCGTACCGATTGCACTAATCCCTTACCAAAGGTTTTCGTACCGACAATAGCCGCCCGATCATGATCCTGTAAAGCCCCGGAGAGAATTTCACTAGCACTGGCGGAACCCCCATCGACGAGGACAACCAGCGGTTTATTAGTCAAAGCTTGATTGTTGGCCCGTTGACGTTCTGTCACCCCTTTGCGATCGACCGTAGAGACGATTAAACCATCAGGTATCCACATCCGAGCGATTTCGATGCTGGCGTAGAGTAAACCGCCGGGGTTAGAACGCAGATCGAGAATATAACCTTTCACATCTTCGGTTTCCAATTCGCGAATCGCTTGACTCATATCGCCACTAGCTTGGGCGCTAAATTGATTAAGACGGATATAACCGATTTTACCGATCGGGGTGTTTTCCGTGTGGGCGCGCACCGGGTGAATTTCAATTTTGGCCCGGGTAAGAGTCAATTCTTTCTTCTCCTCACCCCGTTGAATCGTGATCTTAACGCTTGTCCCCACTTTGCCGCGGATCATGCTCACCGCTTGCTCCAGTTCCATGCCTTCGGTAGATTTACCATCGATAGAAATAATCACATCTTTAGGCAGCACACCAGCTTTAGAAGCGGGAGTATCTTCAATGGGTGAAACCACGACTAACTGCTTAGTTTTCTCATCTTTGGTCAGTTGAATCCCTACCCCGGTCAATTCTCCTGATGTATCGATCTTCATATTGTTAAACTCTTTGGGATCCATAAAACGGGTATAGGGATCATTGAGAGTTTTCAACATCTCGCGGATAGCGGTGTATGCTTCCTCTTGATTTTTGTAGGAACGATTTAAATACTGATTGCGGATGGCGTTCCAGTCCGATTGATTAAAAGTGCCATCTAAATAAGTGCGGTTGATGATCTGCCAAACCTCATCAACGGTTTCCTTGGGACTTTCCTGAAAAAAAGCTTGACTTTGAGAGAGACGGAATCCCGCCCCCGTGACGGCGACGGTAGACAGGACCACTGCTGTAGCACCGAGAACAAGTCCGCGTTTGTTGATAACCATAGGTAATTTTCAGATAAATTAGGCTGTTCTTGCCAGAACGCTCTTTCTGGCTGACCGTCGAAATATCTTGGCAAAAAGGAGCGTTTAGGTTTCCTGGAGACAGACAAAAGAACGCCTGTAGACTACTACTGTTATAACATTGATTATCTACTTCTTTGTCAAACTGGTTATTTGAGTAGCGATCGAGTTGCCAGCAGCCCACCTCGCGACCTAAGATAACAGCAAAACTGTCCCGGATTTTCCCTATGAGTGATCAAATCCTTTCTTCCCTCTCCCTGGAACAAAAACGACAAAACCTGCGCCACCAAAGGCGATCGAAGGTGTGGCAAGCCTTGGGTCGCTTTCTGGTGGTTAGTGGTTTAGCGACGGGATTAGCTTGGGGGATGACTTCGCCCTATTGGACAATTACCAAGGCCGGACAGGTGGAAATCGAAGGCACGGAATTAATGTCGCCCGAGTCGATTCGTGCTTGGCTAAAATTAAGCTATCCTCTGTCTCTCTGGGAATTACCTACCCATCAATTGCGAGAAAAATTAGCGGCTATTCCCGCTATTGCCGACGTTAAGATCGAGCGGCAATTATTACCCCCGAAAGTGATTGTTTCTATTCAAGAAAGAAAACCCGTTGCCCGTTGGCGTTCCCATCAACAGCAAGGCTTTTTAGATGCCTCGGGAACGATAATTCCTAAAAACTATTATGGTCGAACTCTGCCCAAAAGCCAATTACCTAGCTTAGAAGTGCTTGGTTACGACCGACAATATCAACAACAGTGGCAAAAAATTTATCCCTTAGTTGATAACTTATCGATTAAAGTTACCGCCATCGATTGGCGCAATCCTAGTAATCTTGTACTAAAAACTGAACTGGGACAGGTCTATTTAGGTTTTTATAAAGATAGATTGCCCGAAAAATTAACCGCTCTCGTACAATCGCGGCAATTGTCATCCAAGATACCTCTAGCGCGAATTCTCTACATTGACCTGAGCAATCCCGATGCTCCCACTGTACAATTAAAACCGCAGCCAGCCCCTATCGTTGCCAAAGTAACGGCAACTGGTAGGGATTAACTGGAATTGATCAGCAAATAACCGCAATTATTCCCTTTATGTATTGCCAAAAACCCCAAATTATGATTTTCTGAACCAGAAACTGATAATGTAGATACTGGAACAGACATAATATTAGTGATAGTGTTAACATTGCATCTCTAATTCATCAAATCAATAACAGAATCTTGTACTAAGAGTGTTCCAATTCCAATGACATCGATTAATGAAATCGTTCCCACCTATCCCAATCTGAACAGTAACGATTATGCCAGTTCAGCTATGAGCGAAGATAATCATTACTCTCAGAATAATGCTGGAGTATTATTTACTCGCCCCCATGAATCACAGATGACACCCCGAGAAGAAAGTCGTAGTAATCGCATCGTGCCAAGCAATGTCGCCAAGATCAAGGTGATCGGGGTCGGCGGTGGGGGCTGTAACGCCGTTAACCGCATGATCGCCAGTGGCGTGACCGGAATCGAATTTTGGGCAATTAACACCGATGCCCAAGCCCTGGCCCATTCCTCCGCCCCCCAGAGGTTACAAATCGGGACAAAATTAACCCGCGGCCTAGGGGCGGGCGGTAATCCGGCGATCGGACAGAAAGCGGCGGAAGAATCTCGGGATGAAATCGCCCAAGCATTGGAAGGAACCGATCTAGTCTTTATTACCGCCGGGATGGGCGGTGGCACGGGAACGGGGGCCGCTCCAATTGTGGCCGAAATTGCCAAGGAAATCGGCTGTTTGACCGTGGGAGTTGTGACTCGTCCCTTTACCTTCGAGGGTCGTCGTCGCACTAATCAGGCCGATGAAGGAGTGGGTGGTTTACAAAGTCGGGTCGATACCCTGATTATTATCCCCAATAACCAGTTATTACAGGTAATACCCGCCGACACTCCCCTACAGGAGGCTTTTCGCGTCGCTGATGATGTGCTGCGGCAAGGGGTACAGGGGATCTCGGATATTATCACTATCCCCGGTCTGGTGAATGTGGATTTCGCCGATGTGCGGGCAGTGATGGCCGATGCGGGTTCGGCCCTAATGGGCATCGGCATCGGTTCCGGAAAATCTCGGGCTAAGGAAGGAGCGATCGCTGCTATTTCCTCGCCGTTACTGGAATCCTCGATCGAAGGGGCGAAAGGTGTGGTCTTTAACATCACTGGTGGTCAAGATCTAACCCTACACGAAGTCAATGCCGCCGCCGAAATTATCTATGAAGTGGTGGATCCCAACGCTAATATCATCTTTGGGGCAGTCATTGACGAGAAAATGCAGGGAGAAGTCAGAATTACCGTCATTGCCACCGGTTTTTCCGGCGATTCCCCCTCTCGTCCCACCGGTAGCAAGGTGGTGATCAATACCCCCGCACCCAGTCCAGCACCCACTCCCGAACCACCAAAACCCGCAGGATTAGATATACCCGAATTCTTGCAACGTCGTCGTCCTTTTGATCGCTAACCTCCTATGACTGCCATTGCCCTCACCATCGCCGGTTCCGATAGTGGTGGCGGCGCGGGAATTCAAGCGGATTTGAAAACCTTCGCCTTCCACCGAGTTCACGGCACCAGCGCCCTTACCTGCGTTACCGCCCAAAATACCCTGGGGGTCGAGCGCGTCGAGTCCTTAAGTCCAGAAATGGTAACGGCCCAAATCGATGCCGTGGTCGGGGATTTTGGTGTGTCAGCGGTCAAGACAGGAATGCTGTTTAGCAGCGAGATTATTGAAGCAGTGGCCGAGGCGATCGAGCGCTGGCGTTTGACCAGTTTAGTGGTGGATCCGGTTATGGTTTCGCGGGTGGGAGCCAAATTAATTGATGATCGGGCTGTAGATAGTCTTTTTGATAGTTTAATTCCTCTGGCTTCGATTATTACCCCTAATCGTTACGAAGCACAGCTTTTAAGTGGCATTGAGATCAATAATTTTGAGGCGATGAAAGCGGCCGCCGAAATTATTTTCCAGAAGTCGGCCACACCCGTATTAGTGAAAGGTGGCGGCATGAAAGGCCGGCTGCGTGGGGTTGATATCTACTTTGATGGGGAAGAATGGGAAACTTTTAAGACCAGAAGCGTCGAAACCAATAATACTCACGGGACTGGTTGTACTCTATCGGCAGCGATCGCCGCTAACCTCGCTTTGGGTGATGACCTGAAAATAGCGGTGAAAAAAGCCAAGGATTACGTTACTAACGCCCTCGATCATTCCCTCGCTATCGGTCGCGGAACTGGTCCAGTGGGCCATTTTTACCCCTTAAAAGCCCTAAATTAGTTAATTCATCGAAAATTTTTGGTCTGAAACCCCGTCGTTCTACGACGGCTTTACTGTTAAATATTAGCGCATTTACAAAATATATGCCAGAATGTAAGACATGGAAAAAGCCTATTCTTACCGATGATTTTACCCCACACCAGAACAAGAGTCGCTATTGCGGCGCACCTTGGGCTGTGTAAGATTAGTTTACAACAAAGCTCTCCACGAACGAACACAAGCATGGTCCGAAAAGCAAGAAAGAGTAGGATATGCTCAAACTTCTTCAATGCTAACTGATTGGAAAAAACAAGAAGAATTAGACTTTCTCAATGAAGTAAGCTGTGTACCTTTACAACAAGGGTTAAGACACCT
>NZ_SFBY01000428.1:0-8368 GCF_007095505.1 Microcystis sp. M_QC_C_20170808_M3Col | reverse complement strand
AAACTAATAAAACGGAGAGCCTATGGCTTTAGAAACTTTCGGAATTTTTGGGTTAGAAGTATGTTGTCTTGGCATCTTGTCTGTTGATTTAGCATAAAGGGTAACGAAGAGCCATTAATCTCAGGGTTTCCCCGATATATTCTTGACTGGATAAATGCCAAGCAGATAATTCAAATAAATAGTTTTCTTTGACTTTTTCCTGATAGAAATAATCTGGATTTGTCCAAGAAAAGTCTTGATGAGCTAAGGCCGCTAAGGAATCTTTTGCTATCGCTAATTTTGCTTGTAAAATTTCTTGGTCTAATTGTAAAAAGTTTTGTAGGTGTGACTCCAAATCAAAGGAATTGCGCTTGAATTCCGCAACCGAGGAGGATGATAGCAGGGAAGAATCTCGATTCATATATAGAGTGAAGCCAGGGAGAATTAACTAAGAAATCCTTTCGTAGTATCTCACAATTTGGCTAAATTATAAGTAGGGAGGCACAATTATTTGTAGGACGGGTAGTAACCCATGCAGACGTTGGGTTTCATACTTCAACCCAACCTACGTTCATCTTATGTTTAATTCCACCCATTTACTTAGGGTTTGCTGAACAAGTTTTTCGTGGGGACAGGGTGTGGGGTGTGGGGTGTGGGGTGTAGGGTTTTACCGATTTTGAGGGGGTCAATTACCTAATTTTCAGGGAAAAAGTACCTGAATTTTGCCCCCGATCACTCCAATGGTTGGCACTTTTTGAGGGAAAAAAAGCCTAAAAGTCTTATACAACAAGGTTTTTAGATTTATTCAGCAAACCCTACTTAGCAGGAAGTTTTCGTTAAAACATTAGTGCCAGTCTTTGGCGTATATCCGCAAAAACTGGCACTGTCCATCTACTGACTTTCATATATTTAAGGTCTTTATCTCGGCTGACCTCCTTTGAAATTATCTATAGTATTTCCTACTTTTCCCTCCTTTCCTCTATACTTAATTATTTTTTAATATTTACTTCTGTGACGATTGGTCAGGTTTTATTAAGTAATGCTGCGGATGGAGGGAAACGCCGAGAATTTGTGATAGCCATACCTCAAAATCGTGGATTGGATAAGCTTGCTCCCCCGTCAAGGGATTTACCATTGGTTTCACCAGAATGGTAAACATTCCCAGACGATTTCCCGCTAAAACATCGGTAAACAAGCGATCGCCAACCATAGCAATTTGTTGGGGGGGGAGACTCATGGCTGCCATCGCTTGCCGGAGTTTGCGTCGAGAGGGTTTCACCGCACCGAGAAGGTAGGGAAGTTGTAAATTATCAGCGATCGCACCGATCCGATTTTCGCTAAGATTATTACTTACCAACCAAATCGGTAGATAAAGACGCAAGGAATCGACCCAACGCTGTAAATCGTCAGAAACCGTCGTTTCCTGGAGGGGAACAAGGGTATCGTCCACATCGAGAATCAATCCTTTAATTTGATGCTGACTCAAAATCTCCAGACTGAGACCGAGAATCGTATCCCCTAAAATTAAATCAGGTTGTAGAATTTTTGCTCTAGTCATTAACTTCTCAAAAATAACTCGCACTGAGTCGATCGAACTCAGCTTGCTCAAAAAACCATGGACTTATTTAGTATAAATGACTGACTGCCTCTGAAAATCTGGCCCGACCAATCCTTTCACTTGGCCGCTTGAATCACCTGTAAACTGCCACCAGCGTATAATTTTTGTTGACAATCACGAAAACCGAGCGCCTGTAAAGATCGGATGAGATCGGTATCGATAAACTGCCAAGCGGTATGGGTTTCAAATAATTGCAAAAATAGGGCCAAAGAAGGCCAAAAAAGCGGGTTAGTGGGTCGATGAAAATCCACGAGGGCAAAAATTCCCCCCGGTCTGAGAACTCGATACACTTCTTTGAGAATTTCCTCTAACTGCTCTGGTTCCATTTCGTGGAGAGCGGCGCTAGTATGAACAAGGGCGAATTCTCCGGCATTAAAGGGCATTTTTTCGGCTAATCCCTCCACATAATGCGCTTGCGGCACCGCTAAACTAGCTCGCTCCAGGGCCACAGGAGAGACATCTAAACCGGTACAGCGATCGGATAGGGGTACTAAATAACGGGTGGTTTGACCCGCACCACAACAGAGATCGAGGATAGGGTCATTTTTAGCGATTTTTAAACCTTCTAGGGCTAATTGCCGAAAACGGGACTCCCCACCCACTGCTAGGGCAGCCAGACGGGAGATACCATCGTAAAGCCATTGATATTGATAACTGAGGGGACGTAAAATTGTCGCCAAGATCAACCTCCAAGATTTGATTAAGTTCTATATTGTCTGTAATTTGTTTTAACGGTTCCACCGATATATTGTTAAACTTGGTAAAGAATCTGAAAATTTAAAAATTATCTGTTAACACTATGGGTCGCGTTGGGGTTCTATTATTAAATTTGGGTGGGCCGGAGCGGTTAGAGGATGTGCGTCCTTTTCTATTTAACCTTTTTTCTGACCCAGAGATCATCCGTTTACCGATCAAAGGATTACAAAAACCGTTAGCTTGGTTAATATCGACGCTAAGAGCGAGTAAATCCCAGGAAAATTACCGTCAGATTGGTGGTGGCTCTCCTTTACTCAAGATTACGGAAGCACAGGCCACGGCACTGCAACAACGTCTCAAGGAAATGGGCCGCGAGGTGAGCGTTTATATCGGGATGCGTTACTGGAATCCCTTCACCGAAGAAGCGATCGAGCGGATTAAACGGGATCATATCAAAAAATTAGTTATTCTGCCCCTTTATCCCCAATTTTCCATCAGTACCAGTGGTTCCAGTTTTCGTGTGCTGGAGGAAATGTGGCAGCAAGACCCCTATCTGCGTTTGACGGAATATACTCTCATCCCCTCTTGGTACGATCATCCCACTTATCTGAGTGCTATGGCCGATCTGATCGCGCGAGAATTAGAGCAGTGTCCTAATCCTGACCAAGTACATATCTTTTTTAGCGCCCATGGTGTCCCCCAAAGTTATGTGGAGGAAGCGGGAGATCCCTATCAAAGGCAAATTGAAGAATGCACTAGGGCGATCATGCGTACGCTAAACCGACCCAATCAGTACACTTTAGCCTATCAAAGTCGCGTCGGTCCGGTGGAATGGCTAAAACCCTACACTGAAGATGCTTTAAAAGGGTTGGGAGAGCAGGGAATTAAGAATTTATTGGTCGTGCCGATTAGCTTTGTCTCGGAACATATCGAAACTCTGCAAGAAATCGATATAGAGTACCGAGAAGTGGCGGAAGAAGCGGGAATTGAACATTTTCAGCGAGTACCGGCTCTTAACACTCACCCAATGTTTATCGAATCTCTCTCCCAGTTAGTGGTAAAATCCCTAGACGAGAAACCCACCACTTTCGAGCAAATTACCCGTCCGAAAGCGAATATGAAAATGTATCCCCAGGAGCGTTGGGAATGGGGGATGACAACGGCAGCCGAGGTGTGGAATGGTCGATTAGCGATGATCGGTTTTCTGGCAATTATTATCGAATTAATTACTGGTCAAGGACCGTTACATTTTGTTGGTTTATTATAACCCCGATCTTCGCTGCAATTGCCTTTGACGGTAATTTCTCACCCTGTGTAACCACCAAGACAAGGTTGGGTTTAAGTATATTTAACCCAACCATTGGCGATTTTATTTTCTCTTAGGACATCATATTAGCAGAACGAACATTAACGTTAACTTCTAGCTTGCCATTGCCCAGCATATCTAACCCGGTGACGCTAAACAGATTAGCTTTAATGCCCCTTTCCTGAAAATTAGCCAGTAATTCCTTGATGAGAACCTCTTCCACTTTCGCCTCATCATCTGCTAGGGCTTGGACAATTTTAGCGGCAAAAGAGCCAATTTTTGCGCTCAATATTTCTTCCACATTGGTAATCTCGATAATAACCATTGATTTTTCTTCTTAGTAGAGGATAAATAGCTTGACAAGCCAATAAGAACAGAATTTGCGAGAAAATAGAGCTGCTCTCATCTTAGGAATCAGTATAACCTGCACTGTTCCCCCCCAACGTAAATTCCCACCCATAAGGAGATTACTGCATGATAAACCTAGAGACCCTACAAGGTTGGTTAAATGCTCCAGTGGAAAATGAGCGACTAGAATTTAAAGAGGCTAAAAATCAATTTGATACAAACAAACTGTTAAAATATTGCGTCGCCCTTGCTAATGAAAGAGGTGGCCATTTTATCTTAGGTGTTACCGATAAACGTCCCCGTAAAATTGTTGGTTCACAAGCCTTTCCTACACCAGAAGAAATTAACAGCATTAAATCGCTAATCGTTCAAAAACTTGGCTTGCGTGTGGAAATCACCGAATTGGCCCACCCTGATGGTCGTGTCTTGGTTTTTGAAGTGCCAACCCGTCCCACAGGACAACCTATCGCCTTTGAAGGCGCTTATCTAATGCGAGCAGGGGAAGACTTAGTACCCATGACACCTGATCTGCTTAAGCGCATTTTTGCTGAAGATCAACAAGATTGGTTTTGTCAATCCGCTCGCTCTCATGCTAGTCCAGATGAGGTTATTGACCTACTCGACACCCAAACCTACTTTAAATTGCTCAAGCTTCCTTATCCTAGCCATCGTGATGCTGTTCTAGAAAGGCTACAAAGCGATCAACTCCTTGACCAAACATCAAAAGGTTGGACAATTCCTAATTTATCTGCCATCCTTCTGGCCAAACAACTTGATCGCTTTTCCCCTACCTTAGCCCGTAAAGCAGCACGAGTGATTATCTACGAGGGAACAGGTAAAATTAAAACTCGGCTGGAACAGACAGGAATTAAGGGATATGCTGTGGGTTTTGAGGGTTTAGTTAATTTTGTCCACGATTTAGCCCCTCAAAATCGCATCATCGAAGAAGTTCTTAGGGAAGAAGTGAAAATGTTTCCTAAACAAGCTTTGCGAGAACTCATCGCCAATGCTTTGATTCATCAGGACTTTCTCACTACAGGTGCTTCGGTGATGATTGAAATGTATGATGATCGAGTAGAAATCTCTAACCCTGGTATTCCTTTTATCAAAGTAGAACGCTTTATAGACGAATATCGCTCCCGTAATGAGCAATTAGCTGACATAATGCGTCGTTTTGGCGTTTGTGAAGAAAAGGGCAGTGGTATTGATAAAGTTATTTCCGCTGCCGAGAAATTTCAACTTCCTGCACCAGATTTTAGAGTAGGTGAGGTCCGAACAACTTCTATCCTATTCGCTCATCAGGATTTTGGCAAAATGAGTCAATCTGACCGTATTCGCGCTTGTTATCAGCACTGTTGTCTCCTATATATCAATAATCAACGGATGTCTAACCAGAGCTTAAGAGAGCGATTTCATTTAGACGAGTCAAGAGCTGCCACTGTGTCTCTACTAATCGGTGCAACTAAAGAAGCGGGACTGATTAAATCCGACGAATCTGAATCTAAATCAACTCGTTATGCTCGTTATCTACCCTTTTGGGCCTAGACTAGCTTTGAGCGAAGTCGAAAGGCTAAAAAGTGCTTTAACGCAAATCCATTTTAGGGATGTCAAATCGGCGAAACCCTTATACAGCAAGCAAAAAAGTGTTTTAACGCAAATCGACATTTTTCAAAGAGGAGATTTTATCATCATTTCCACACAGGAGTGGGACTTGTTGGCGACAACAGTGATACATTTCTTCACACTTCCCCTCCCCAATGCAAATAGGCTTCAATAAAGCTATCTAAATCCCCATTCATTACCCCGGTAACATCGGTGGTTTCCACATTACTGCGGAGATCCTTAACCAATTGATAGGGATGAAAAACATAGTTACGGATTTGATTGCCCCAAGCGGCCTCCACCATATCGCCGCGAATTTCTGCGATCGCTTGAGCCTGTTGTTCCCGAGCAATAATTAACAATTTCGCTTTTAATAAAGCTAGGGCTTTTTCTTTATTTTGTAATTGCGATCGCTCTTGGGTACAACGCACAGCGATGCCTGTGGGAAGATGAACTACCCGCACGGCAGTTTCCACTTTATTAACATTTTGTCCACCTTTTCCCCCCGATCTAGTGGTGGTAATTTCTAAATCTTTATCGGGAATTTCTACCCTCACCGCATCATCGCCCAAAATTGGCATCACTTCCACCCCGGCGAAACTGGTTTGACGTTTACCATTAGCATTAAAAGGGGAAATTCTTACTAACCGATGGGTGCCTTTTTCTCCTTTCAGATAACCGTAAGCATAAGTTCCGGCAATCTCAATTGTCACCGATTTAATTCCCGCTTCATCTCCTTCTGATATTTCCGCTAAAGTGACTTTATATCCCTGTTTCTCGGCCCAGCGAGAATACATTCTCAGGAGCATTTCTGTCCAATCCTGGGCATCGGTTCCCCCGGCCCCCGCATTAATCGTTAAAACCGCTCCTTTCGCGTCATAGGGACCATTTAAAAGCTGTTGCAATTCCCAGCGATCGAGGTCATGCTGTAAATGAGTTAAATTGTCCGTTGCTTCTTCTAGTAAAGTTCGATCGGATTCTAATTCTAATAACTCGATAATTGCCTTGGTATCTTCTAATTGTCCACACCAACTTTGATAGGTTTCTAAAGAAGATTTACATTCATTTAGTTCTTGCAGGGTTTTTTGAGCAGTATCGGGATTATCCCAAAAAGTGGGGACGGCCGCCACCTGTTCTAAGTCTTTAATTTTGGCCCTTAAAGTGGGTAAGTCAAAGATAGTCCTGGGTTTTCCCCAGGCGCGATCCTACTATCTCGATACCTTTTTTTAGTTCCGATATTTCCATGTTTTCAGTTATTAGTTATTAGTTATCAGTTACTCTAGGAGTCAGTCCCGATGAAAAAATTTTCACCCCCACAGATGAAAGAGGTTTCCTTCCCTACACCCCACACCCTACACCCTCTTTCAAGTCAGGAGGCCGGAGTTGAGAGTTGAGGTTTTAGGGTTTTGGGGTATTAGTTGAAATTCCCCTATCTCCCCATTTCCCCACTCCCCCATTTCCCCTATCCACTCTCTGTTCCCCGTTCCGCAGTTCCAGCGTTCGCTAAAATGGTACGATCGATCCGCGCAGGGGGGCAAGAGTTTGTAAAGCGTTTTCAGCCTTATTGCGACTACTAAACGCGCCTATTTGCCAGACGCGACGACCTTTGTAGGAGGTGGGAAAAGCGTCGGGATAGAGAGAACGAACCCTAGTGCGATCGCTCTCGGTTTTAGCTTCGATTACTACTTTAAAACCTTGGCGACTACTATTGCTCATATTACCACTACTGGGATTAGCGGCAGCCCGATTAAAAGTGATCACGTCTGATAAACTTCTGGGATTGCCTAGGTTGCGCGGTGGCGGTGGTGGTACAATTGCATTATTATTCTGGGAATTGGGAGGAGTCAGGGGGGGTAAATTAGGGTTAACTGGGGACGGTGGGGTAAAATTTGGCTCTGGCACTGGATTACTGACCACTGGCTGAGGATTGCTCTCTACTGCTGTTTCTGCAGCGGTAAAGGTATATTCTCGCACTTCGGGATTGGCAGAAGGATTAACAGGTGTTTCTGCTTTGACGGATTCTCTGGGGAGAGAATAACTATTACCCGCGAGTAATTCCGGGGGAGGATTGAAACTGGGACTATCGGCAGTTAGATAGATATGACTGAGATTTTGACCGGCTAGACTACGTTTAGTAAAGCGCCAGCCATCGATGAGATAAATTTGCATTAAACCGGTCCCTAAACCTTTTGTCCGTCCAATAATTACCTCCGATTGCCTGGGATTGCGGGGGGTTCCCACAAGGACTAATTCCCCGTTGCGTTGTACGATACGCAGCAGGTATTCTAAACCGTAATCTTTGCCCTGAATGCGAAGGGAATAACCGTTACTGTCGGTGGCCCGTTCACAACTGCCAGTAAAATCGAAATCGAGCAAGAGAGGCTGAACAATGGTCGGTTCTGTGCCATTTACCGCCCAACATTGGCGTTTACCCGGGATTTGTTGCAAAATCAGTAAATCGTATTTACCGTTACCGTAGGGTCGGGCAATAGCGATAAAATCCTCTTGATTAACTTCTTGTTGTTCAAAGAGAGTTGCTTGACTCGGTGTCGTCAGGAGACAACCCCCCAGAAGCGAAAACAGTAGGGTAAATTTTAAGGATGATTTTAGATTCATAAATAGGGAGCGTTGTTATAGAGATTGTACTTGCATTTATTTTATCGATCTGGACGTAAGCGAGAGAATTTTGTTTTCTTGGAAGATACCCCTCAGGAATTTTATCGAGTTCGATCGCAAGTTGTCAAATCTCGCATTCTCTATCGCCACCAGCAGGGGGAACCCGTCGCAAGTCGTGTTTCGTCACTTCCCCCACAGCAAAA
>NZ_SFBY01000427.1:0-8683 GCF_007095505.1 Microcystis sp. M_QC_C_20170808_M3Col | reverse complement strand
GATAATTGACCACTGTTACATTTGGTAAATCGAGGAGTTGATCAAAATTTATCCACATAACCCACCTCCTGTTCTGTGTTACTATTATACCATGCTCACACAGAACCTAGAAGAGCCAGTTTCTTTGCTTACACCAATTTTGTAGTAGTTAGGGCTTGCTGAATAATGGTAAAACCCTTTTAAAATAAGGCTTTTGACCTGTTAAAATCCGATGTTCATGCTGCGAAAATAGGATTAAGACCTTCAAAAACCTTGCATTATCCTTCTTTTAGTACATAAACTGGTACAAACAAAGAGGGCAACAAAGCCTGAAACGACCGGCTACTGACTCCTGACTCCTGACTCCTAACCCCACCAACAAACTTTTTCAGCAAACCCTAGTTAGCAAATCCCCTGAGAATCGGATTTAGCTTTCGGATTATGGCTTCTGCTGTAGTTCCATTAAGGGCTTTGATTTCTTCACCAATTCTTTGGCAGAAAGCCAGGACTTTCTCTTTCATTGGTTTGATTAAAAGCTTGCCATCGTATTGACGAATATTGAACACTAGGAAGTTAAATCCTTCACTAATATAGTCATTTCAAATAAGTATTATACAAGTAAAAAATAGGGTAAAATAAGGAGAAGCGAGCAACCCATACAGAAAAATGTCTTATAGCCTAGACTTGAGAAAAAAAGTAATTGATTATGTAGAGAATGGGGGAATCATAACCAAAGCCGCCGCTCTATTTAATATAGGAAGATCCACAATATATAGATGGCGTTCGTAGGGAGAAACTTGAAGCAACAAAGGTGAAACACCGTCAGCGAAAGCTAGACTGGAAAGCACTGTCACAAGATGTCCAAGAAAATCCCGATGCAAGATTAAGAGACAGAGCCGAGAAGTTTGGAGTGAGACCAAGTGCCATAAGACTATGCCTTAAAAAAAATGAAAGGGGAGCATCTCACCTTTGTAACTCCTAAATTAAGTTTTATGTCAAGCTATTTTGAAAGCCTTACCAGAAGCAAGTTTTAGCGACAAGCATAATTACTCACTTGCATAAATGAGATGCTCCCACTTGCCTTGAGAACCTGATTACTGTTTACTGTTTACTGACCACTGAAAAAAACTTCCATCAACAGTGTCTCACTGATTACTGTTTACTGATTACTGTTTACTGTTTACTGATAACTAAAACAACTCCCAACACTTAATATATGAAATGGACAGATAAAGATCAGATAATTATGCAAGGGATCGATCGACCCCTAGGCAAATATTATGCGGCACGATTGAAAGCTCAGGGAACCTGTTTAGTAGCGGGAGTGGCTAGTGGCTGCAGTGGTGAGATAATCGCAGAGATACCAGTGTTTGATCTAGTGGCCGAGGCCGTTGCTGAAGCCGGAGAAATCAAGACCAGTTTAATTTTAGTCCCCCCCAATCAAGTCCTAGATGCGGCCTTAGAAGCGATCGCAGCAGCAATTCCCCAATTAATTATCGTCACCCCCGGAGTTCCCCCCTTGGATCTGGTGGAATTATTAAAGATAGCTAGTACCACCGGGACATTAATTCTCGGCCCCGGCAGCCAGGGTGTAATTATTCCCAATTATCTTTGGTTGGGTATTTGTGAACCCAGTTTTTATCAATCGGGGACAATCGGTCTGATCACCCGCGGCGATCGCATAGGGGATGAAGTGGCGAAAACTTTAACAGCAGCGGGGTATGGTGAATCTATGGCGGTAAATTTGGGTACTGACGGCATTATTGGCTCCAATTTGTCCCAATGGTTGCAGGTTTTTGAGGAAGATGAAAATACCGAGGCAATTCTCCTCGTCAGTCAGGTGGGGGGAAAGGCCGAAATCGAGGCAGCCAAATATATTGCCTCGGCGATCGAAAAACCAGTGATTGCCTATCTTGTGGGGTTAAATGCAGCGATTGAAACCAATTTCGGCGATACAGAAACAATTATTTCTAACCAACTTTCCTACTCTGTTGCCGCTAAGAATACCAGAAAAGATAGCTTACGTCATTTTCAAGAAGCTGGGGTGACAGTAGTAGAAAAATTAGCCGATTTACCTGCCTCTTTGGCTAAAGTCTTGTCCTGAATTTGACCCCATTGCTCCAATAATATTTATAATCTGACAATATTCTGCCAAAATAAGCACCTAACAAGGTTTCTCACCCCCATCCTTCCTGGGGGATTTTCGATGACAATTGCTGAGAGCTACTATATCATGGTAGATCACCTGTGATTCCTCAGACTGGCCAAGATAAAGATGGCAACAGGCAAAAATTAGGAAAAATCAGCGACAATCGAAACGGCAAGAGCAAAAAAAATTCTATTCTAGATTGACCCTTTCAGCAGACCAACTATCCCACCCTTCTAGACGACGACCGTAAGGATAACTTCTATGGCGCAACAAAATAACCTAAAAATCGACAATATACACCAAATCGATCCCTATTGGGGTCCTCCATGGCTCGTAGAAGAACGGGACGCTTGCGGAGTCGGTTTTATGGCCGATGTGCGCGGTTCGGGTAGCCATCAACTGATTGAACAGGCACTTTCGGCACTCGGTTGTTTGGAACACCGGGGAGGCTGCAGCGCCGATCAGGATTCCGGTGACGGTTCTGGTATAATGACCGCTATCCCTAGAGCTATCCTCGCTCCCTGGTTCGCCGAAAATGGCTTAAATATGCCAGAATCTGAGCGTCTAGGGGTGGGTATGGTCTTTCTTCCCCAAGCAACCCAAGAACGCGCCGAGGCTAAAGCACACATCGAGGAAATTGTCAATAAATATAATATTAAGATTTTAGGTTGGCGCGCTGTTCCCGTCCGTCCCCAAGTCCTGGGAAGACAAGCAAGGGAAAATCAACCCTTTGTCGAGCAAATTCTGGTTACTTCCCCCGATTTAGCCGGTTCTCAATTCGATCGCCTACTCTATATTGCCCGTTCTGAAGTCGGTAAGCAACTGGCCGATGATTTCTATTTCTGTTCCTTTTCCTGTCGCACCATTGTCTATAAAGGCATGGTACGGGGCGAAATACTGCGAGAATTCTATCTAGACCTGCAAAATCCCGCCTATAGCAGTCAATTCGCTATTTATCACCGACGTTTTAGCACCAATACCCAACCGAAATGGCCTCTCGCTCAACCGATGCGCTTATTGGGTCATAACGGCGAAATTAACACCCTTTTAGGCAATATTAACTGGATGTCGGCCCGGGAACCCGCTTTAGAAACGGAAGGTTGGACCCACGAAGAATTACAATCCCTGACTCCCATTGTTAACCCCGCTAACAGCGACTCCTATAACCTCGATAGCGCCCTAGAATTATTGGTGAGAACCGGTCGCAGTCCCCTAGAAGCAGCTATGATCCTAGTGCCGGAGGCCTACAATAATCAGCCGGATTTACAGGATTATCCCGAAATTATCGACTTTTACGAATACTATAGCGGTTTACAGGAACCCTGGGACGGTCCAGCTTTACTGGTATTCAGTGACGGGGGAATCGTCGGCGCTTGTTTAGATCGCAACGGTTTGCGACCGGCCCGTTATAGCATTACTAACACGGGTTATATCGTCGTTTCCTCGGAAGCGGGAACTATTCCCCTTGATGAAACCACCATTATCGAAAAAGGTCGTCTCGGCCCTGGTCAAATGCTCGCGGTAGACCTAGAAAAAGGCGAAATTAAGCGTAATTGGCAGATTAAACAGGAAATTGCCCGATCTAATCCCTACGGTGAATGGGTGAAATCCCAACGCACCTTTATTGACAAAGAAACAGCGATCGACATTCCCGCTCCTAGTAATCTCCTTCCCCGGCAAACCGCTTTCGGTTATACTGCCGAAGATGTGGATATGATTATCGTCCCCATGGCAGAACAGGGAAAAGAACCGACTTTCTGTATGGGTGATGACACTCCCCTAGCGGTCCTCTCCAGTAAACCCCATCTTCTCTACGATTACTTTAAACAACGTTTTGCCCAAGTTACTAACCCTCCCATCGATCCTTTACGGGAAAGTTTAGTCATGTCCCTGACTATGTATCTGGGACGACGGGGCAATATACTTAAATTAGGGGTTGATGACGCACATTTACTGAAATTAGACTCTCCCCTGCTCAATAACGCTGAATTAGCCAAAGTTAAAACCTCTAGCTACAAAACAGCCGAACTTTCTACCCTTTATGATCTGACCACCGGACCGGGGGGATTAGAAACTGCGATCGCTAATTTGTGCGCTGAGTCCGCCAAGAAAGTAGAATCGGGAGCGGAAATTTTAATTCTCAGTGACAGAACTGCTCCTATTGACGAAAAAACTAGCTATATTCCCCCCTTATTAGCTGTTGGTGCAGTCCATCATCACCTGATTCGCTCACACTTGCGTTTAAAAGCTTCGATCGTTATCGACACGGCCCAATGTTGGAGTACCCATCACTTCGCTTGTCTAATTGGTTATGGCGCTTCCGCAGTCTGTCCCTATCTTGCGTTAGAAACGATCGCCCAGTGGTGGATCGAGCCAAAAACCCAGAAATTGATGGAAAACGGCAAATTAGAAGCTATTAGCCTCGAAAAAGCCCTAATTAATTACCGCAAATCCGTAGAAGCAGGATTACTGAAAATCCTCTCGAAAATGGGTATTTCTCTCCTATCTTCCTACCATGGGGCGCAAATTTTCGAGGCGATCGGATTATCGGCAGATTTAGTTAAACTAGCTTTTAACGGTACTACCAGTCGCGTCGGGGGTTTAAGCATTGCGGAGGTGGGACAAGAAGCGATCGCATTCCACAGTCAAGCTTTCCCCAATCTTACGGCCAAAAAACTAGAAAACTACGGTTTTGTCAACTACCGTCCGGGGGGAGAATACCACATGAATTCGCCAGAAATGGCGAAAGCACTCCATAAAGCAGTGGCTGCTCACTCCAACGGACAGGGATATGACCATTACGAAACCTATCGTCAAATCTTACAGCAAAGACCCGTTACTGCATTGCGCGATCTATTAGAATTTAACAGCGATCGCGCACCGATTCCCCTAGAGGAAGTAGAATCGATCGAAAGTATCCTGCAACGCTTCTGCACAGGGGGAATGTCCCTCGGTGCCTTGGGACGGGAAGCACACGAAACCCTAGCGATCGCCATGAATCGCATCGGAGGTAAGTCCAATTCCGGAGAAGGGGGAGAAGATCCGATCCGTTACACCAGCTTAAGCGATGTGGATGCAGAAGGACATTCTGTGACTATGCCCCATCTAAACGGCTTAAAAAACGGTGATACGGCTAATTCTGCCATTAAACAGATAGCTTCGGGACGTTTTGGAGTCACCCCCGAATACTTAATGAGTGGAAAACAGCTAGAGATTAAAATGGCCCAAGGAGCAAAACCGGGAGAAGGAGGTCAATTACCGGGGAAAAAAGTCAGTTCCTATATTGCCATGTTACGGCGCTCAAAACCGGGAGTAACTTTGATTTCTCCCCCTCCTCACCACGATATCTACTCGATCGAAGATTTAGCGCAATTAATCTACGATTTACACCAAATTAACCCCCGGGCCAAAGTTTCCGTCAAATTAGTGGCCGAGATCGGTATCGGCACAATTGCGGCCGGAGTTGCCAAAGCTAACGCTGATATTATCCAGATTTCTGGTCACGATGGTGGTACAGGTGCATCACCCCTAAGTTCGATCAAACACGCGGGTAGTCCCTGGGAATTGGGAGTGACGGAAGTGCATCGGATGTTAATGGAAAATCAACTGCGTCATCGGGTGATTTTGCGCGCAGATGGAGGACTAAAAACCGGTTGGGATATCCTCATGGCTGCTCTCATGGGTGCGGAGGAATTCGGTTTTGGTTCCATTTCCATGATTGCCGAGGGGTGTATCATGGCCCGCGTCTGTCACACGAATAATTGCCCTGTGGGAGTCGCTACCCAGCAGGAACGTCTCCGCGCTCGTTTTCCCGGAATTCCCGCTCATGTGGTCAATTTCTTTACTTTGGTGGCTGAGGAAACGCGGCAATTATTGGCGAAATTAGGCTATCACAGTTTAAATGAGGTGATTGGCCGGGCAGATCTGTTAAAAGTGCGCTCCGATGCTCGTTTAACTAAGACAGAATCCCTCAATCTCGATTGTTTGTTAAATTTACCCGATGGACGCAGCGATCGCTCTTGGTTGCAGCACGAGGAAGTACATAGTAACGGTGCTGTTCTCGATGACGAGATTCTAGCAGATAGCGAGATTAAACAGGCGATCGAGCAACAGGGAACCGTCAGCAAAACCTACAGGATTGTCAATACCGATCGCTCCGTTGGGGCGAGAATTGCGGGGGTAATTGCCCAAAAATACGGTAATGACGGCTTTGAGGGCGAAATTAAGCTCAATTTCCAGGGTGCAGCCGGTCAAAGTTTCGGAGCATTTAATTTACCCGGTGTCAATCTCCATTTAGAGGGAGAAGCTAACGATTATGTGGGTAAAGGCATCTACGGCGGCGAAATTGTCATCGTACCGCCCCAAAACGCCAATTATCAGCCCGAAGATAACGCTATTATCGGTAATACCTGTCTCTACGGGGCCACTGGTGGGGTATTATACGCTAATGGTCGCGCTGGTGAACGCTTTGCTGTCCGCAATTCCACCGCAAAAGCAGTTATCGAAGCGGCCGGGGATCACCTCTGTGAATACATGACCGGTGGAGTAATTGTTGTGCTTGGTTCCGTCGGTCGCAACGTCGGCGCCGGGATGACAGGGGGATTAGCTTATATCCTCGACCAATCCCTACCGGAGAAACTTAACCCCGAAATTGTCAAGATTCAACGGGTTGCCACGGCAGCCGGCGCTGAACAGTTAAAATCTTTAATTGAGGCTCATGTAGAACGCACTAATAGCCCTAAAGGTAAGTTAATTTTAGCTAATTGGGATAGTTATCTCGGTCAATTCTGGCAAGTGGTTCCCCCCTCGGAAGCGGATAGTCCCGAAGCGCAAATTAGCGCGGAGAAAACCTTAACTTCGGTGTAATTTCTTTGGGGTGCGTTACTCTTGGTTAACGCACCCATTGATTAATTTTTTGACTGCGGAGTTGATGAATGGCCATGCTGCCCATCCCCACCAACTATACTAGCTATACCCAAGCACAAGAACATTTTGTTCAGGTTTTAGAACAAGTAGAACCAGGAAACTCGATCGTTATTGTCCAACGTCAGGGTCATAAGCTAAACGGCGCTTAACCTGCATGATCCAATAGCTATAACCCTTTTGGAGTCTATATCGGTGATCCGAAGTAAAAGCCGTTTAGCTTATTGACTACGGGTTTCCTTCTTCTTCCTCATCTTTTTGAGCTTTTGCGTCGGGGTCGCAAAATTTATCGATCAGATCGAGGATCGCTCTCAAAAGATCGACGCTCATTTTAGCAAGCTGTATATAAGTCATGATTTCTAGCATTTCGGTAACCTCCTACCTTTTGCCTTTCTTTCCTTATTATCTTGGCTAATTCGTAGGACATATCTTACATATTTAATGGCATTCGGGTAATATATTTTCTAATATAAATATCAATAAATTGCCTTAAAAATCGCTTGATTATAGTTTTTAAATTCCTTCCAGATAACTTCCGCATAACTTCTGAATAACCGCTTATGTCTAGATCGCTGAAAATCAATCCCGAATACATCCCTAAAGCCGAACTCGCTCTTAAACAAAAGAGATACACGAACAAAAGTACCTTCGCCGAATTGATTCCTTTGGCTAGAGCGACCGTTACCAAATTTTTCAAAGGTAAGCCGATTAGTCATGAGAATTTTACGACAATTTGCGAGAAATTAGGTTTAAACTGGCAAGAGATAGCATTGCTAGAAGAAAACTTCGGGAAAGGGGAAATTGATCGGAAGGACTGGGGAGGGGTGACGGAGGCGGATTTTTTCTGCGGGCGTACGGAAGAACTCGCCGAGATCAAACGGTGGATCATCGGTGACAAATGCCGTTTAATTACGGTTTTTGGGATGGCAGGGATGGGAAAAACCGCTCTCGCGGTGGAACTAGCGCAGGGGATCGAGGGAGACTTCGATTACCTCATCTATCGTTCCCTTAAACAGGTTTCTCCCCTTACGGAACTTTTGGGGGATTGGTTAGAGATTTTGACAAATTCTCCCCGCCGGGAGTTACCCGACAGTATCGATATCCGTTTGGCTAGGCTAATCGATAAAATGACCTATCATCGGTGTCTTTTGTTATTGGATGACGGCGAGGAAATTTTACAAAGCGATAATTTAAGCGGGAGATATCGAGAGGAATTTCAAGACTACGAAAAGCTATTGAGACGGATGGGAGAAGCACCGCATAAAAGTTGTTTAGTGTTGATGAGTCGGGAGAAACCCAAAGATATCGATTTTCTAGAAAAGCGGCAGAATACAGTAAAGTCTCTGTTCTTGGGAGGACTCGACGAACTATCGGCTAGGGAGATGGTGAATAAGGAGGGAGGACAAGGAACAGAGAGGGAGATTCGGGATTTTATCGAACTGTATCGGGGTAATCCTTTTTTTCTTAAGCTTGCTTTGGCTAGAATCGTCGATATCTTCGGTGGTAATATTGCGGAGTTTTTACAGACTGGGACGATAAATTTTAGCGATATTAAGGAGATGATCGAGGTGCAGTTTCAACGGCTTTCGGAAATCGAGCGGGAGATATTGGAGGTTTTGGCGAGGGAAGAGG
>NZ_SFBY01000426.1:0-21210 GCF_007095505.1 Microcystis sp. M_QC_C_20170808_M3Col | reverse complement strand
CCGCTTAAAAAACCCAGTCATCAACCGATGAACGCACCTTGAAAACTAGAGTTATGGGGTTCTATAGGGGAATGCTCCTATAGGTAAAAGCTCTAAGCGTCAAGTACCAAAGAAACCAAGTATTTTAGAGGTTTTGAACTGTATCGTAGGGCATACGAGAACAGGCTTCTGTAAGGTCGCGAAAGTCTGAGGAGAGAACCACCTCTGGGTGGGATTTCGCTAGGAATCTAATTCAAGTCCACATCGTCGAAGCCCGAAATTCTCAGCAGTGATGCTAGAAGAATCCACGTCCGTTTACGGCGTGGGGTATGTCAACCTAGCCAATTAATGGCCCCTTTAATCCAGTCTTCTGGCTGAGTATTTTTACTAAATAAAGCATCTTGACTGAGGACTGCGATAGCTCGATCGATCTCCTCCCGGCTGTATCCTAAAGCTAAAAGGGTCATCTGCACATCTTCGAGGATTTCCGCTGCCGGTAGTATTGCCGTGGTTGTCGTCGTCGCTTCTCTTAGTTGTCGCCATGCTGCCAATTTAGTTTTTAACTCCAAAGCGATTCTCTCTGCTGTTTTTAAGCCGACTCCGGGGGTTTTGCTCAAAATTTTGGTATTTCCTGTCACTATCGCCACCACAAGTTCCTCAATCCCCAAGGTATCGATTAAAGCTAGGGCTAATTGCGCCCCAACTCCGTTGACGGAAAGCAGTTGACGAAACAGATCTCGCTCTGGGGCGGTGCCGAAACCGTACAATAAAGGCTGGTCTTCGCGAAGGAGTAGGTGAGTAAAAATCTGACAACTATCATTGTTATCGTTGCCGATGTCTAGGGCTAATCGCGAGGGAATTTGGATTTCGTAACCGATCTGGTTTACGTCTAAAATCAAGATCAGTCGGTTATTAGGGGTTTTGATCACCTCGATCGCTTGTCCCCGTAAATAATTAATCATTGATTTAATTCTCCTACGAAAATAACCGAACCACAGGGATGACGGTTTTTACTCCCTGAAGGAATGCCGGGGAGATTTTCATTTTTGTTACAATTGTTAACAGAAGTGAATGGCGTAATTGATAACCTAATCTTCTTGGCGTTAGTCCCCAATAATTGGAGAAGATACAAAATGAATGGCAACATTAGAGTCGGGAATCTCTTTGGAATTCCCTTTTATATTAATCCTTCTTGGTTCTTTGTTCTGGGGTTAATTACCTTAACCTATGGGAGAGATTTAAGTCAGTTTCCCCAGTTAACGGGAATCATGCCCTGGCTATTAGGATTTTTTGCCGCTATTCTCCTATTTGCCTCCGTGGTTGCCCACGAATTAGGTCATAGTTTTGTTGCCATCGCCCAAGGTATTGAAGTCAAATCAATTACCCTCTTTTTATTCGGTGGGTTGGCAACTCTCGGCAGAGAATCGAAAACTCCTCTAGAAGCTTTTCTAGTAGCAATTGCTGGCCCTTTAGTTAGTTTACTGCTCTTCGGTATCTTCCTAATTATTGGTTCCAATATTAGTTTAAGCGCGCCCCTGGCGGCGATTCTTTCTCTCCTGGCCTATATCAACCTCGCCCTAGGGTTATTTAACCTGATCCCCGGTTTACCTTTAGATGGTGGTAATATCCTTAAAGCCATCGTCTGGCAAGTAACGGGTAATCCCAATAAAGGGGTTTTATTCGCTAGTCGTTTCGGTCAATTTTTTGGTTGGTTAGCGATTGTCATCGGTGCGCTATCAATTCTCGGAATCAGTCAATTTGGCAGTGCTTGGACGCTATTAATTGGCTTTTTCCTTCTACAAAATGCTGGCTTTTCCGCTCAATCAGCTAAGGTTCAAGATTTCCTAAGTCGCTACACCGCTAAAGATGTTATCTCTCCTAATAGTCCTGTAGTGCCGATTAATTTAACCCTGCGCGAGTTTGCTAATAATTATGTTATCGGTAAACAACAATGGTCTAAATTCCTAGTTAACGATAGCGAAGGTAAACTATTAGGAGTGATTAATGTAGAGGCTCTGAAAACGATTCCCACTTCCCAATGGACAGAGGTAAATATCGGCCGGTTATTACAAACTAGCGAAAGTCTCAAACTGGTTTTGTCTAATACTTCCCTCCTAGATGTGGTGAAAATTTTGGAAGGCGAAAATTTATCTCAAGTGACAGTGGTAGAAGAAAACGGCACGGTTTTGGGGTTAATTGAGAAAGCTTCTATCCTTACTTTTCTCGCCCAAGAAACCCAAAGTCAAACCGCTTAATCAGTTATCAGTTATCAGTTAAGTAGGTGGGTGGAATTAAATATAAGATGAACGTAGGTTGGGTTGAAGTATGAAACCCAACGCCCGCATGGGTTACTAACCCATCCTACAAATAATTGTGCCTCCCTACTTATCAGCTAGAATCAGTTAGGTAAATGTAATTTTCACCTCAACATTCTCGCAGAATTTTGTCTATTATCTCCTGACTATACTAACTGTCGCATTGCTTGCCACAATTGCTCGTATTCTTGCTCGGTTGCTGGCGATAAAGGGTTTAAAAAATCGCTGTTTTTGATTGCTTCTGGATTGACAAGTAAAGGATTATTTTTAATATCTGGGGGAATTTGGTCGGGATTTTGAGTGAGAATTAGGGGTGATAATCCGGAGGTAAATAAAGAAATTTTAGTGGCGGATTCTGGTTGCCAACAAAAATCAATCCATTGCTCGACAAGAGAATTAGGAGTAGTTAAAACTGGTTTTACCCACACATCTGACCAGAGAGAAGTCCCAGATTTGGGGACAACAACTTTAATTTTATTATAGCGATCGCTCACTGGTAAAATATCATTAGACCAACCCACAGATAGCCAGACATCACCGAGTATCAGGGGTTGTAAATAATGTTGAGAACTATAAAATCTTACCTGTTTTTGTAAAGCAAATAGCTGGTCTTTTAGTGCCGTCACTTGCTTTAAATCACTAGAATTATAAGAATAACCCAATTTTTTTAGGGTTAAACCGATGACTTCGCGACGATTATCGATTAGGGCAATTTTACCGGTTAATTCCGGTCGCCATAGATCGGACCAATCCTGTGGCCGCCAGTCAAATTGAGCGAATTTTTCCTCATTATAGGCAATTACTGTCATTCCCCAACGGTAGGGCGCACCCCAGACTTTACCCTCTGTTTGCGGTTGTCCTTGGGCATTGCGAGTCATGTTTTCTTGCCAACGGGGGGGCAGTTTTGACCAATTAGAAAGTTGAGAAGTATCTAGGGGTTGAATTAAGCCGTTGGTAATCGCTTTTCCTAGCCAAGCATCCCCTAGGGTGACTAAATTACCCAGCGCTGGGTTTTGTTCCCTAAAAGGGATAGGAATCGAAAATTGTGAGGCTGGTTGCTCCTGATTTTTTAACCATTTTTCCAACAATTTTAATAGCTCTTTCAGCTGCCTTTCCGACTGAAAATTTACTTTTTTTTCGGCAATAGTTTTCCGAAAATCTGTTAGTAATCGCGGCGGAATCGAACCAGATAGGAGAAAAATGCTCGGATCGCCGCTTCCAGAAGCGCAGCCACTTAAACCTCCCGCTAAGGCGATTGTACCTAATCCTTGCAAAAAAGAACGTCTGTTTAACATATCGCCCGCCGATTTTCAACTTCAACAGTAATAATTGCCAGTTTCTAGCCTTAAATTATTATAGAACGATTTTTAACAGAATGTAAACTAGGGAGTTTTGCCGCTACCGATTTCAGCTATAGATCAGCTTTGTTGTTAACTTTTATGGTAGAAAACTCTGATTTTGTCCTAGTTAAAGCTAGGATAGAGAGAGTAAGCTAAGGAGCGAGGGTATAAGACTATGTTAGACAATAATGACCAAGATTTTCTTTATTCTTGTCGTTGTGGACAAGCCAATTTTCAGTCGGTAAAACATCAATCGGGTATTTTATTAATCGGGGGAGCGGAAGGAGGTAAATTAGGAGAAGATCAGGCGACAAAATGGTTATTGAATCGAGCTAAAGGCGGTAATTACTTAGTGTTGCGCTTTGGCAATCTTGGCGGTCAAGCTGATTGGATTTGCGATAATTACCGCTCCCTGATCGGCTCGGCGGCGGAACTATCAATTGATAGTCGTGAAGCGGCGAATCATCCTGATGTTATCGAATATATTCGTAATGCCGATATTCTTTTTTTTGCCGGTGGTGATCAAAATCAGTACGAGGATTTGTGGGAAAGCACAAAGGTGGAAACAGCGATCAATTATCTGATAAATGATAAAAAAGTTCCCGTGGCGGGAACCAGCGCAGGAATGGCTATTCTGGGTGATTTTTACTATGCGCCCACTCACGAAGGGGTACTGAGTTCGGAAATCTTAAATAATCCCTTTCACTTCAACACTAAAGACTTCTATCGGAGTGATTTTATTCGGGTTCCTTTTCTCAAAAAAGTCGTGACAGATACCCATTTGGATCGACTCAATCAAGATCATCCCGAAACAAGATATGGTCGCCTTTTTGGTTTTTTAGCCCGCAATGTACACGATAATCACAATCAACTGCCCGCCTACGCTATCGGTTTAGAAGAAGGTGCTTTTCTGGCGATCGATGAGCATGGTATCGCCAAAGTCTACGGCAACGGCACCGATAAGGGACAAGATGCCTATTTTCTGCAAACTAACGGGACTCTACCCGAACAGATGGAGCCGGATCGGCCTTTAATCTGGAATAATAACGGTCAAGCGGTGAAAGTCTATCGCATCGCGGGAACTCCCTCCGGCAGCGGTAAATTTGACCTCAAGGATTGGTCTAGTGCTGCTGGCGGTCGCTGGGAATATTGGTACACTAAAGGGGGAATAGCCGGGTTTAAGCGGGTTCCGGTAGCCTGAAGGTCATTTTTGTCAAAAAAGTGAGTTCTCTGGGTGTTAGGATTAATTTTGAGGCAATAAGGAGAATTTTTTGACCTATGACCCCTGAATTAATCACTTTCGGTCGGTATCTCGCAGGTGAATTTGAAAATCAACGGCAAGCGCAAGCAGAACCGGTGTGGTACGTTCACCTGCGTTTATGGTTGCGTCCGCTGCCTTTATTTCGGGAAGACAGCATCGCTCTTTTTGCCGAACAGGCGAGTATAATCAATTTAGACCAACCTTACCGACCGCGACTGTGGCGATTAATGCGCTCGGAATCGGGAGGGTTAGAGGTGAGGCATTATATGTTTAATGACCTGAAATCCGTGCAAGGTGCGGGCAAAAATCCCGATATTTTGCGAAAAATTAGCTTAGAAGACCTAACTTTCCTGCCTACTTGCACTTTAGCGGTCAAAGTCCATACTCTCGCTGATAATCAATACCAGTTTATCGCCCAACCGCAACCGGAACAGCGCTGTCAATTCACCTATGAGGGTACAACCTATCAGGTGGCTTTAGGTTTCGAGGTGACGAGTCATAGCCTAACAACCTACGATAAAGGCCTAGATCCCAGCACCGGTAAGGGAATTTGGGGCGCTCTGCTCGGTCCCTATCAATACGAGAAAAAACGGGATTTTTCGGCAGAATTGGATGTGTGAGGAAGATTGCAATCACATTAGGTCAAAATGACGGCAGACGACACCGCAAAGAGCCGCTAAAGCGGTAATTCCTAAAGCTGTACCGATGTCTTGTCCTTGATTGACGGCAAAAGAAGTGACGATTCCCGCACCTAAACCGGCTGTGATTGCCGCTCCGAGAAAATCTTTATCCGAGTTTTTATACATAGAGATAAGGCCAAATTTCCACAAAATCGTGTTTTTTACCTTATCATCCTCTTTTGAGCAACTAATCACCTGGGGGCAGAATTGCAATTAAGCTTTAGATTTAGCCACGTTTCTTAACATTAAGTTGGGTAAGATAGATAGGAGGTAAAATCGATGAAATTAGCTAAAATCTCTTTTTATGGCTTTTTAACGCTGATTATCTCCCTTTTGCTAATACTGAGTTTTGTTAATGCCAGCAAAGCACAATCGGATACGGCGGTAAGATCGGAGTTAATTAGTCTCCGCAATCGAGTCGAGCGCCTTGAAAGTCAGATTCGAGGAATATCCACCCGCGGGGAAAATGCCGCTCCGATTCCCCAACGGCGATCGGGAACGGGTATAGTAAATGGGGAAGTAGTCGGGGAAAGTGACCCACTGTTCCAGCGTTTAGCCACTTTAGTAATTGAAATAAAGGAAGATTTAAAAAAGCTAGAGCAACGGGTGCAAGTCTTAGAAAAAGAAACCGTTAGCCAGAAATCGTAGTCAATTGATGCTATAACGATCGAAAGTTAAATTGATCTCAACTATGCAGTTAATTGATTATGTAATTATCCTGCTTTATCTGGCAGCAACCCTAATAATCGGGATTGTAGCCGAGAAAAAAGCTTCTCAAGGTCTAGAATCCTACTTTTTAGGTAATCGTAATTTGCCCTGGTGGATGTTGGGGGTGTCGGGAATGGCAGCTAACACCGATTTAGCGGGAACTATGGTCATTTCTGCCCTAATTTACGCCGTCGGCCCCAAAGGACTATTTATCGAAATCCGTGGCGGTGTTGTCCTAATTATGGCCTTTCTCATGGCTTTTATGGGCAAATGGAATCGTCGCGCCCAAGTTATGACCATGGCGGAATGGATGCAATTTCGCTTTGGAACTGGAAAACAGGGGAATTTTGCCCGAATTATTAGCGCCGTCGCCACTCTCTTATTCTCTATCGGTGCGATGAGTTATTTCTCCGTTGCGGGGGGGAAATTTTTAGGGCAGTTTTTGGGCATGGATGATCGTCTTGCTTCGGTGATATTAATTCTTCTAACCTTGATTTATACGGTGGCCAGTGGTTTTTATGGTGGGGTAATTACCGATTTATTTCAAGGATTTCTGATTTTTGTGGCGGTAATTTATGTATCGACAGTGGCTTTTTTTACTGTTGATCTTCCTGATACTTTTACCGTAGCAATTCCGGGGGCAGCGGAGCTAAAAACTTGGAATTTAAGCGACTGGGCTAGTATTTTTCCCTCCCTGACTTTGGATTTACCCGGAGATTATGCCATCTTTAATTTGTTTGGTGGGGTGATTTTCTTTTATTTAGTTAAAACCATCATCGAAGGTTGCAGCGGCAGCGGTGGTTATATGTTACAACGATACCTAGCCGCCAAAAGCGATCGAGATGCCGGTTTATTATCTTTATTCTGGATTATTCTGCTTTCTTTCCGTTGGCCTTTAGTCACAGCTTTTGCGGTTTTAGGTATTCACTATGGTTTAACCGAAGGCACGATTACAGATCCAGAAAGAATTCTCGCCACGGTGATTACTCAATACATTCCTGTGGGGATGAAAGGGTTATTAATTGCTTCTTTTTTGGCGGCAGCTATGTCCACTTTTAACGCAGTTATTAACGCTAGTGCTGCCTATTGGGTCAAAGATATCTATCAAGCTTTTTTGAAACCGAATGCGGGAGAACAGGAGTTAGTTTTTCAAGGTCGTTTGGCCTCGGTTTTTGTGGTCGTAATTGGCTTAGTTTTGAGTTTTAATATCCAAAATGTCAATGATATTTGGGGTTGGTTAACCACGGGATTAGGGGTAGGATTAGCAGTTCCTCTCCTATTGCGTTGGTATTGGTGGCGCTTTAATGGTTATGGTTTTGCCGTGGGAACTTTAGCGGGAATGATTGCGGCTATTGCCTCACAAGCGATAATTTTACCTTTCTTTCGTCACAGTCAATATCAGGAACTTATTCTCTTTCTTGTGCCGAGTTTGTTCGCTTTAGCTGGCTGTATTATCGCTACTTTGTTAACTCCTCCCACCGATAGTTTAGTTATGGAAAATTTCTATAATATTACCCGACCTTTTGGCTTTTGGGGAGAAGTCCGTCAAAGTGTTAAACCTAACCTACAGGCAAAAATTAAAGCGGAAAATCAACGGGATATCATCGCCGCTTTTCTCACCGTTCCTTGGCAATTAGTCCTCTTTATGATGGGGATTGTTTTAATCATCAAGCAGTGGCAAAGTTTGAAGATTTTGGCTTTGGTTTTTCTTTTGCTTTCTATCGGTCTCTATTTTACTTGGTATCGACATTTATCTAAGGAAATTACCGTCACTAAAGACCGAGATTTAGGTTAGGCAGTTAGGCCGATTCAAGTCTGAATTGCATCACTGTCTGATCTACCTTCATATAATACCTCATTCGGGGTACGATAGTTAAGGCATTTTCGAGGACGATTGTTAATTAAGTTTACGGCTCTTTCTACCTCCTCTGGCTTAACAATTTTAAAATTCGTTCCCTTGGCAAAAAATTGTCTTAATAGTCCATTGGTATGGACGTTTAATCCCCTCTCCCAAGAATGGTAAGGAGTAGCACTCATAAAAATCTGCTCCCAATTTCCCACTCAACTCTTGATGTCCACAAAATTCTTTCCCGTTGTCACAAGTAAAGGTTTTTCTTTGGTCAGGGGGAATCTCTTGGAAAAGTTTTTCGGTGACAAGGGTTGATTTCCGAGGCGGTTTTGTTTTTGGCCAATCCTGCTACTAGAAATTTCGAGGCTTTGTTCACATGAGTAACGAGAACTCCTAGATGATTTCCTCCAATCATTGTGTCACTTTCTCAATGACAGTATCTGATGAGCCTTTTTCTGTCAACTCTTGAGGTTGATGCGTTTCATTTTTGAATTAGCGCTACACCCCACACCCCACACCCTGCTCCCAGGAGAAACTTTTTGCCGCAAACCCTAGTTACGAACTCGACCCATTTGGTCGATTTTTGCTTAACAATTGAGATGGCAAATTCTCCTCAAATATGCCTGAATCGTGGGTAAGCAACTCACATAAAGTTAATTTTGTCAAGGATGGTTAAGATGCGCTTACCCTGCTAAAACCCCAAAACCCAACACCCGACCCCCTAATTTAATGATTTAATAAAACCGACCACTGCTGCAGGAGATAAAAACTATGTGTATTCTGGGTTTTGATCCGGGTAAGGATAAATGTGGGATCGCAGTCAGATCATCGACGGGGAAAATTTATACCCATGAGGTGATAGCATCGTCACAAGCGATCGAGCGTTTAGCCAGTCTCTGTCAACAATATCCGATCGAATTACTGGTGATGGGGAATCAAACCACCTCGAAAAGTTGGCACCAAAAAATTGCCGCTCGTGTCACTATCCCGATTACTCTAGTGGATGAACGCAATAGTACCCTAGAAGCGCGCGATCGCTATTGGCAAATGTTCCCCCCCAAAGGATTACAGAAACTCATCCCCCAAGGTATGCGTCTTCCCGATCGCCCCATTGATGATATAGTGGCGATTCTGCTGATCGAACGTCATTTACAGTCCAAATAATGTCACACTACAAAATAGACACAGCAAGGTGGATTGACGATGCTCCTAAGTAAAGGTTTTGAAGTAGAAATGTACACCGGAACAGCAGCCGGAGAAATTATCGGTTTATCCGATCGCATTGTCAAGGATTTAGATGGTTTTGTCCGAGAACCGGATAGTCGTAACGTAGAATATACCACGGCTCCCATGACTAACTATGACCGTCTTTTATGCGCTACTTTAAAACCTCGTCTCGCTCTACGGCGATATTTGCGTCGTTTAGGCGATTATACCCTAATCCCTGGCAGTACCCTCTCCTTGGGCGATAGTCAACATTTTTATCGCAGTGACCCTCAAAATCCCTATCATGACTATATTGAACAGACCTACGGCACTAATGTAGTCACGGCCAGTATTCATATTAACGTCGGTATTAGCGATTATGAGGATTTAATGCGTGCCTGTCGCTTAATTCGCCTAGAAGCTCCTTTATACTTAGCTTTAAGTGCTTCCTCTCCTTTTCTCGATGGTAAAATCACTGGTTCCCATTCCCGTCGTTGGCAAGTTTTCCCCCAAACTCCCGCTTATGTTCCCCTCTTTGAAAGTCATAAACATTTTGTCACTTGGACCGAGGAACAATTAAAAATCGGTACGATGCAGAATGTTCGTCATCTCTGGGTCTCAGTACGTCCTAACGGTAGCAATCGTCCCTATAATCTCAATCGTCTAGAATTGCGAATTTGTGACCTGATTGCTAATCCTATTAGTTTATTAGCAGTTATGGCTTTTTTAGAGGCCCGTTTAATTCAACTTTTACACGATCCCCAATTAGACCCTTTAATTTTAAGTCAATTACCCAGCAGCAATCGGGGCGAGGATTTATTAACTTTAACCCAAGAAAACGAACAAGCTGCCGCGCGTTTTAGTCTTGATGCCACCCTGAGACATTGGTACGATGGCCGGGAAATTTTAGCTAGGGATTGGATTAAAGACCTCTATGTTCAAGTTTATCCTATCGCTAAAGAAAAGGGTTTTAGTTGTTTCCTCTCTCCCTTACAAAAAATCCTCCGCGAAGGTAACACTGCACAACAATGGTTAAAACAATACGACCAAGGTATGGATGTTAAAACTATTATCAAACAGGCGATTATTACCCTAGAAAAACAGGAACGAGAGTTAGAACATAAATTATGTCAGCATATTCTAGTCGCTTAAATAATTATTTTAAGGCCATGGTAATTAAACCCTGTTGACCGAGAAGAATTTCCCGCAGCAGCGTACAAATTCCCACCCAAA
The DNA here is from genome assembly GCF_007095505.1 of Microcystis sp. M_QC_C_20170808_M3Col. NCBI lineage: Bacteria > Bacillati > Cyanobacteriota > Cyanophyceae > Chroococcales > Microcystaceae > Microcystis > Microcystis sp. M_QC_C_20170808_M3Col. The sequence continues at coordinate 10,639 of NZ_SFBY01000426.1, read as the reverse complement.
TAATCGGAGAAATGTCAACTCCTCCCAAGGGTGGGATGAGTTGACGCACGGGGATTAAAAAAGGTTCCGTTGGCCAAGCAATAATATTAAAGGGAAAGCTATTTAAATCTACCTGTGGATTCCAAGTTAAAACGATCCGTAAGATAAATAGAAGGGTCATTAACCCTAAGATAATTCCCAAAGTCCAACTCAATGCGATCACTGTGTCCATAGTCCCTAAATTAAGTTTTTTTACTAATTGCCTCTGTCCTAATATAGCAGTTTTGGTTCTATCTTGAAATAATTATGTTTAAAGGTGGGCGTTGCTGATTTGAGATATGAATCTTCTTTTGTGGGATTTTTAAAACCTAGACTCAAACTAACTTTTGGATACGATGCACAGTCGGCATTCATACCTTGATTCAGCAACGCCAAAAGGTGCGTAGGACGCACCCTACAATAGCGGCTATCACTTTCAATTAATAGACTTGATCGTGATTACCAATATCAACAAAAACGGCTTTTTCATCGTCTGTAAAATAAAATATCACTCTTTGATTATACTCAATACTAAAACTCCATAATTCTTTAAGTTTGCCTGATAATTTATGAGTTTTGAGAGATGGATCAAACGGATTTTCTTGAAATTTTTCTAGCTTTGTCCGAAATTTTCTTTCTAACTCATGGTCGCCTTGAAAACGTTTTTTGAAGGCTCGCTTAAAAGACTCATCAAAACTAATTTCTATCATTATTCTTCTAAAAACTGCATTAGTTCATCCGTATCTGAGGAAAATTTTAGTTTTCCTTCTTTCTCGTTCTGTTTGGCTACCAAATAGTTTTGATAAATTTTGTCACGTTGCTCTTCTCTTAAAAACTGTTCTAAAAGAAATTGTATCTCTTCCTTTTCTCCTAAAGATAAGGTTTTAATTGCTTCTACGACTTCACTAAATGTCATATTTATCTCCTTAAAGATTTTATATATTTGTTTCTATATATAGTTTATCAGTGATCGCCGATAACTTCAAGGTTTTTTTTCTTAGAATATCTTAGCGAAGTGTAACGCATAAATATTACAAATTTATCACAATTAAAAGTAAAAAGGTGCGTTAAGTAACGCACCCTACAAGATCGGCGATCGCATCATCTCAGTCTGCGATCGCTGCTTGGTCTAACGGTTGAACTCACCCGCCGCAGATAGACTTTGCATCATAACTGATTAGCTTTCGTCGGTCGGTGTGCATTGGGGTTGTTATGCCGTGTCACCAACAGATATGATGCGCCAATCACCTTATGGAATAAACAACCGACCAGCCCCCATATAGTCTTGGATATCGATCACAATTTCTACAAGCCTTTCAACGCAGCGTTCTCGATAGTCAGATTCATTGACCCTATCCGGATCGCCAATCGTAATGATCGGAAATGAAGTCGGTTGATTTTCTTCACGCATTACTTGTTCCAACGAGTCTTCACCCTTCGCATTCCGGTTTGCCGTAAGTAAGAGCATCCCGTTGGTTTGGGCAAATCTCCAAACTACTCGATCATTGCTGTCTGCGGGTAAGCCAACGTCTTCAAATGTCCTCAACCGAATTAGAGCGAGATCTAATAACCCGCTAACAACAAGACTTCCAGAGATCAGAATTGCCTGCCGATTCAAGTTGTAATCAGCCAGAACAATCATTGCTTCTTCGCTTCCCGCTTTGCTCTCCGTTCCTGAAGTTTAGCTCTAACCGCTTCATAGCCTGGACGAGGAGGAGTAGCAGCGATCCGAGCAAAACGTTCGCGATTCCTCTCTTCCCAAAATTGTTTAGTTTCTGCGGCAGTCTTTAAAACCTCCTGATACTCCGCTTCCACTTCTGTTCGATGTGTTTCAATGTAGGAAAGGGCAGCATGAATCTGAGCATCTGTAAGATTGAATGCATCACGAATAAACTTGGGTGGATACTGAGCTTTGAGATAATCCATCACGTCATACAGAGTAATACGAGTACCCGCAATTGTAAGCCCTCGTTCTGTGCAGATTATAGCTGTTTGTCCACTCGATGCCAGTGCCATAGCAGTCTTAGCTTTTAACCATTTAGTTCCATAGTAGCGCACAAAAAAAGCAAGGGGAGCCAACGCCCCCCAACGACTGATTCACAAAATCCTTAATCCTCGACCCAGACTTTCAAAACGTATTTCAGCCTTGTTCCTGCATCTAGCCAGTAGTGAACTCCAACATCTGGCAGTCCAGTATCATTTGTGTGAGCGTCACCCCGTCCTATGCCATCATCAATGGGAGTAATACGGTGTTTGGAAACCTCTTTGTGGAATTCCACCCGTGTTATTCTTGCTCCGGTGCAAGGAAATTTATCGTCTCCTCGCCTGCCAAGAAATCCACTTTCATAAGTTTGTGAAACATCAACTGCTAATCGTTCAGCTATAATAAACCTCCTTTTTTGCGGTTTTGAAGCGGCATAACGGCATTCGCCTCACCGGACGGCATTGCAGCTTGCAACATAAGTGATTATGTAACGATCCGTTCCGGTGCAGGCGCTTGTTAGACGAGATGATAGACTTGTATGGATAAATTTAGAACCATCAGACAAGAACCATTTACACTTTAAAATTATTCGTAAAGTCTTTTCCACATTTCATTACCATTTTTATTTGCTTTAAAGTCTTGAATTCTGTTTTTCAATAAATTACACACTGCAGAATTTATTGCTTTTAAATCACACTCATCATTTTTAAATTTGTGTACAAGCCTATTATAAAGATAGTTATACCCTAATTGATCTATATTATCCGAAAAGTCCTTCAATGCTTTTCCTTCGCCAAAATAATTTTTTCCAATGCATTCACGCATTGGTCTAAGGACACTAAAATTTGGTTTTAGCCACGCTTTAGCATCGCCTGATAAATACCATTTTTTGCTTCCTAAATCCCAATAAGCTGGAAATGTGAACAAGTCAAAAACAATATCGAAATTAATTGTTTTATTCTTAAGTGAAAAACCTAATGATTCATAGAAATTATGAGCAATTCTAAAATCATTATACTTAGGGTCTCCAAAAACTTCAATTCCTGATTTACTTTTTGTTTTCTCAATAATTAGTGTTCTACACTTTTCGTCATCCAATTCATTCCACTTTCGTTGGAGGATTCTAGAAATAGCTGGCTGAATATCAGTTTGGTAAGTTTTTAAATATTGTCCATAGGAAGCATAAGCTGATAAATTTGTTCTGTTTTCATTTTGTATTCTATTTGATTGACTTTGGGCAAAGAGGTATAAATTCCAGATTGCCGTTAATCCTGCCACAATTGTAGTAATTGCTCCTAAGGTGACACTAATATCCTGAATACGTTGCTTTATCAATGAGTAATTCATAACTTTGCTGCCCAGCAATGCTCTAAAGTTGATAAATATCAATCTAACAAAAACTCAAAGCCTTAGTATACAAGCTTTACAAGCATGAGTTGTTGATAGTTTTACATGACAGGTTCGGTAGAGCCAACTTTGCAAGTAGCAAAAGACTTAGCCAGAGGACTCAAAACGGCTGGTGGTCTAACGGTTAAATTGAGCGGCAAACGATCGCCTATCAACTCAACACCAAAATCTCTAACATTGTCCGCTCCAATGATTTGTTATGCTTTTCATAATGAATCATTGTCTCCAAATTTTAAAAGTCCCACCGAAATCAGAGCCTGTTCCAGGCTTGTCTCTCCATGTACCTTGAATTTCAGAGGATCTGCAAATACCAGACCATATTTGAGTAGCATATCCTGGATCTCCAGCAGGAGTAACTTCCCCAGTGTAGACTTTACGTTCAAATTCCATATTGTTACCTGCAAAGCTACCTTTAAAGCTGGGATTTCGATCAGGAAATTTACCAACGAAACAAGTAGCATATCCGCAAACATAGGTATTATCAATCCTAAGCGAACCAGCAAATTTTCCGTTAGGCGAATCATGGTTATTATAAAGCTGGCTACCAGAGTAGATAAACCTAGAACAGTCAAATTGCTGAGCACTCGCTTCTTCAAAGCCAAGAAAAGCAACTGCACACACAGTCACCAAAACACTGTAAATTCTCATCTCAATCTTCCTTCAAGATAATGCTCGTGGTCAGTATAACTATATAATATACGGAAACTTTCCTTATACTACGCTAAATACGCACTTTTAAAAGAATCTTTCCGTATATTACGCTCAAGTGGAGTGATCGCGAGAAGTTTTCCGTATATCACGCCCAAAAGCGTGTTAGGCAGATTGGCGTACTGCAAACAGCACTAACTCTTGTCGTCTTCCAAGGGTGATCGGCAAGATTACTGTCAATTTACCCCTAGTTTTCTCTCTTGGCTTAGTCTGTAACCAATCTTTTACAAAGCTGTAACTTGATCCCAGTGAATAAGTTAATCCAGCATTAGGCGATCGCTCCTCACCAATTGAGAAAGTTTTCACAACGTCCAACGGTAGCCAGCAATTATTGTCCAGATCAGCGATCGCTGAATAATTGCCTCACGATTAGCATTGACGTTACCGATAATCATAGAAATAAATTTGCACCCATCAAACCGACTCGATCAACTGCGCTCTTTTTGGTCCCTAACATCGGAAAAAATCCTCAATAAGGCTTGACAAACTAGCTAGACTTGACTTATAATTATTCTTATAATGGGAATCCGTGTCGCCCCGCAACTCCTCTCTTTTCAGGCCAGATGCAGAAGTAACTTAAAGATGACAGAATTTCGCATCGAGAAAGACAGCATGGGAGAAATTCCCGTACCTGCCGATAAACTTTGGGGAGCGCAGACCCAAAGATCCCTACAATACTTTAGTATCGGTGATAATCTCATGCCCCGGGAGATGATCCGGTCCTATGCCATTCTCAAAAAAGCCTGTGCAATTGTCAATCAGCAAAAACAGCGCTTGAGTGAGGAGAGAAAAAACCTTATCTGTCAAGTCTGCGATGAAATTTTAGCCGGACAACACGCGGATAACTTTCCCCTCTACGTTTGGATGACGGGAAGTGGCACCCAATTTAACATGAACATCAACGAAGTCATCTCCAATCGTTGCAGTCAACTGACGGGGAATCCTCTGGGTAGCAAAACCCCCGTTGACCCCAACGATCATGTTAATATGTCCCAATCGACTAATGATTCCTTTCCCTCGGCCATGTATATTGCCGTTGCCTTGGCAGTCAAGGAAAAATTAATTCCCAGTCTGCAACTATTACGGAATAGTCTCGATGAAAAGGCGCAATTATGGGCAAATATAGTTAAAATTGGCCGCACTCACCTACAGGATGCCACCCCTTTAACCCTCGGACAAGAATTCTCCGGTTATGTGGGTTTATTAGATGATGGCAGCGATTGGCTAGAAAAATGTCTAGAAAAAGTCTATCGTTTATCCTTGGGAGGAACAGCAGTCGGTACGGGAATTAATGCTCCTCTCGGTTTTGCTGAAGATGTGGCTGCCGAAATCGCTAATTTGACCAAATTACCCTTTATTACCGCTCCTAATAAGTTTACCGTGCAAGGTTCCCACGATGCTCTGGTTTTTTTGAGCGGGGGACTGAAAACTATCGCTAGTTCCCTCTATAAAATTGCTAATGATATCCGTTTACTTAGCTGTGGTCCCCGTTGTGGAATCGGAGAATTACAGCTGCCGGAAAATGAACCGGGTTCTTCAATTATGCCGGGAAAAGTTAATCCCACCCAATGCGAAGCTTTATCGATGATAGCAGTGCAGGTGATAGCTAATGATTTAGCGGTGACGATGGGAGGTGCTGGGGGACATCTGGAGATGAATGTCTATAAACCGCTGTTGATTCATAATCTCATGCAGTCTATCCGTTTGCTCACTGATGGTTGCGGTAATTTCTGTCAATTTTTGGTTCAGGGGATGACTGCTAATCAAAAACAAATTGAGACTTTTTTAAATCAATCCTTGATGCTGGTGACTGCATTAAGTCCCGTGATTGGCTACCAAAAGGCTGCCTACGTCGCTCATTATGCCCTAGAAAAGGATTTAACCCTGAAAGTGGCAGCCTTGCAACTAGGATACATCAAGGAAGAGGATTTTGAGCGCATTGTTAACCCCGCTAAAATGGTTAATCCCTACGTTGCCGATGGTTAATTCCCTGAAGGGTTGACTGCCGTAAAAATCAGAGGTCGCAGGCAGGCACGGATTCCCATTATATATATAAGCATAAGGCAAGCGGCGGGATTTGTCAAGCCCCGCCGGTCAAAATTTCCGCTAAACTTGGCTAATGATAGCGAAGAAAACCAACAGAAAAATCATAAATGCTGCTGCCATGGGGAAGAAGGATTTAGGAAGATTAATAACTTTCTCCAGTTTCAGGAAACCCACCAGAAAATAAGCGACGATTGCAAGGAGAATCGGGATAACCACGCGCAAGATTGTGCCAAGGGGACCAGAGAAAAATTCACCGATTTTATAGCGGGGTGTATTTTCTTCCGCGTGAGGAGGAATAGTTACACTTGTCCAAGTTTCTCCCCCATCGGTGGAACGAAAAACTGTAGTTTTAGAGCCACCAAAACCGAATAAAGTTTTATCTTGAGCGTAATTAGGAGAAAACTGGACGGAGATACCAGAGGAAGGGATACTATGAATTTTCACTAGGGGTATTTTAGGATCACCAATTGATTGAAAAGTTTCTCCTCCATCGGTAGATTTAAATAAACCATCTCCCTGTAAACTAACTATTACCGTGCGATCATTAGCATAATCAGGAGAGATAGCAATGGTTTCTACCGAGGTGTTAGGATTAAACCCCGGTTTCTCTAATTTTGTCCAACTTTTAGCCCCATCTTTGGTGACAAACAAACCAGAAATTGTCCCGGCAAAAATAGTTCCATCCTTGGGATAATTGGGAGACATTGCCAACTGCACATTAGAGGTTTTTGATAGGGGGGGTCCTTGGCTGACATTTTTCCAAGTTAGTCCACCATCAACACTTTGATAAATACCCTCTGTTCCCGTGACAAACAAAGTTTTATCCTTAGAAAAATCAGGGGAAGCTACCATGGCAGGGGCATAATTACCAAAAATTCTGCCCACTTCACTGATCTTTTTAACCGTATTTCCTCCATCGGTAGAACGAAATATTCTCCCCTGCTGATTGGTGAGAAAAAGAGTTTTATCCTTGGCAAAATCTGGGGAAGGAACTATCCTCGGACCGCGGACTTTCTGATCGATTTCGATAATTTTCCAGAAATCACCACTGTTATCGGATTTGGCAAATTTATTGCGTAAAAACCCCGCAAAAATAGTTTTATCTTGTCCATAGTTAGGAGAAAAGGCAATGTCAAAGAAACGCCGGGGATCTTGTCCTGATTCTTCGGGATCTTTACCAAGTCGATAAACCTCTAAACCGCGATTAATTGGTGTCCAAGTTTCCCCTTTATCCCGACTGATAAAGATATTGCCTACATAATTAGCAATGACGACAGTGGCATCCTCGGTATAATTAGGAGAAACCGCCATGGCGATAACTGTTCCCCGGGCTAACGTTTCTATTTCCTGCCATTGTTTGCCGCTATCCGTGGTTTTAAATAAGCCATTAAATCCCCCTAAAAACATCGTATCTTCAACGACTTTTAAATCCATAAAATGGGGAACTTTATAATCATCAGCCTGTTTATCTTTGGTTAAACCCTCGCTCATTTTTGTCCAACTTTTGCCCCCATCTTGCGAAACATACATTCCGTCATACCAAGTGATGGCATAAAGGGTTGAATTTTGGGCATACTGGGGAGAAATAACGATGTCTTCGATGATTTTATCTTTAATTCCTTCGTTAACAGCTTGGAAGGTTTTACCATCATCAACGGTTTTAAAAATACCTGCTTCTTTTGTGCCGACAAAAAAGGTTTTATCCCTGTCTAAATTAGGAGAAAAAGCAATTGTATCCACTGCCCCCACATTAGCAGGTAAGGGGAGATTCTGCCAAGTTTTTCCCCCGTCGGAGGAAGTATATAATTTACCCTGTTCATCCCCGAAAAAAATTCGATCAGGATTGTTGGGAGTAATAGCTAGAGAGGTTATCAGTGCCGTGGTGGGGAAAATATTTGACCAATTTTTACCGCCATCTTCGGTTAAATAAACCCCTTTTTCTAATCCCGCTGCCGCTACTATATTGGGATCGGAAGGGGCAATTTCTACGAAGTTAATAAATTTAGTTTCTAAACCCTGATTAACTTTCTGCCAAGATTCCCCCGCATTTTCACTTTTATAAATACCATCGGATCTTGAAGCTAAATAGAGAATATTTTTATTGAGGGGAGATAGGGATAGGGAACTTAATTCCCCCGTATAATCTAAACCTTGAATTAATCTTGTCCAGTTGCTACCTCCATCCCTAGACTTATAAAAGTTATTTCGCACCAAGATATATACTGTATTATCTGTCTGGAAATCGGGAGAAACTTCTACTTGACTAATCACATCATGGGGACGATGGGCAAAAGCAGCATTACTCCAAAGACAAAAAACTGTAGCGATTATCAATAAAATGAGATTAAACTTGTAGGCGAATCTCAGCAAACTTTGGCGATTAATCATACTTAAACTGCTAATATCGAGGATAAAAATTGACCTAATCTAGCAAAGGGCGATCAAAATTTAAGCAAGGGTTCTGTAAGAGTATAGACGAAAATGGCGATTATAACCATTACTAAAATCAGGCTTATTTGCTATCAGCATAGATTAGAACCAATCTCTACACTTTGATTATTGTAGAGACTCATTGCCTTTTGTAACCCTTGTTTGAGACCAAGTTCGATCGCTTTTCTGGACAAGTCTAACACTTTCAAGATAACTTGGTTTTCTTGGGGGGTGAATCGGCCTAAAACGTGGGAAATTGTCGCTTTTTCGGTTGATTTACCGATTCCTATGCGTAAACGAGCGAAGTTTTCCGTGCCAACGTGGGCAATCATCGATTTAATACCGTTGTGTCCGCCCGCCGATCCCGATAGACGGATTCTCAACCGGCCTAGGGGCAGATCCATATCATCGTAAATGACTAAAATCGACTCTGGGGCTAGTTTATACCAATCTAGCACCGCTCGCACCGATTGCCCGGAGCGATTCATATAGGTTTGGGGTTTCAAGAGACGAATTTTGCCCGGGAGAGGACTGTCACCCTCAGCGATAAAACCTTGAAATCGCTTGTTTTCCTGCCAAGATAGCCCCCAATCCCGCGCTAATGAGTCCACAGCTTCAAAACCGATATTATGACGGGTGCGATCATATTTGGGTTCGGGATTACCCAAACCGATAATTAACTGAGGAATAATTAAATTAGGGGTTTTATCGGAATTCATAGGGGAAAATCGGGCTTTTAACCATGACCCGACTCTTATTATCACCGAATTAGCACTCCGAGCGCTGGAACAAAGTTTCTAGATAAACCTTGGCACAGCTATTTTGCTCCTCAAAATTCATCCTTTCGGAGGATTGACAATTAAGTAGAAAAAATGATAAAGCCGCCGTAAACACGCCATCTTGATCCCAACCGGGGTGAGTTTCTAGATATTGTTGTAGGGATTGGTGGAGGATTTCGGGGATTTCTGCCAAGATACTGACGGATGTATTCATATCGTTTACCTCTGAATCTGAAGTGGGGAAATCCCTGACTGGTGCAGTGGACAGTAAGGACTATTGTGAGCCAAGTTGGGGGGAGTTGCAATATTACCAGATGTAAAGGAATGCTTTAGAAAAACTTAATATTTACGAGCGAATAAGGGTTAGAGCTAGATTTTATTTACTCAACTTAACAATAACTCAGTATCTATCGATGGGAATTTTTACAATCAAGATTAATTTTTTCTCGCAGCAAGTGCCGATTCTATCGCTGTTGCCTGTGGAAAAGTCTGGGTAAACTGTGGAAAACTTGGGAGTGAGTGGGGAAATACCGGGGAATGTATGGGGGAAAACATTGGGGAAAAATAAGATTTGCAAATTTTAATCCGTAGTGATGCTCAAGACTACTTAGGCACTCTTGCCAGAGTACCTTTTCTAGCTGAATGCTGGCTGCTATGCTTTTACCACCAATACTGAACAGGTAGCTTCTGCCACCACGAGACTACTAACAGAATCTTCGATCACCCGTTGAACTCCCGTTAATCCCCGACTGCCGATCACGATCAGATCAGCATGATAGATATTAGCTAAACGAATAATTTCCTCCGCTGGATCACCAAAGATGACCTCGATTTCACTAGGGGCAGCAATCTGGGATTGATAGCAGCGCAATTGATCTTCAATGATCTCACGGGAGGGGTGAGGGCGATCAACTGGCGATTCATCTCCCTCCTTGCCGAGGATATGGGTGAGGATGATGCAAGAATTTGCCGTTAGAGAAAGGGAATTCAAGGACTGAAGGACTCGATCCGATAATTCCCCACAATCTAAGGCAACAACGATATTTTTAAACATTTTGACTAAATCCTGCCGCTAAACAAACTTCCAATTAAGATTCCGGAGCAAAAAATCTTTTATTTTGCCATTATCTAAGGATAATAAGCCTAGATAGGGTCTGCTGAATAAATCTAAAAACCTTGTTTGGTAAGACTTTTAGACTTTTTGTCAATCAAAAAGTACCAGGCATGGGAGTGATCAGGGGGAAAATTCAGGTACTTTTTCCCTGAA
>NZ_SFBY01000425.1:0-3101 GCF_007095505.1 Microcystis sp. M_QC_C_20170808_M3Col | reverse complement strand
GTTAAAAGTTAAACTTCAAGTTTTTATTCAGGACGAATGTACTGATTAACTAATTTTTTGGGGAAAATTAGTTAACCCATCATTATAACATATAATTAATTTGCAAGAGTTCTAATGAACATCAATGCTGATTTAGCAGCCTAACTATTTATTAGACTGACAGTTTCCGTCTAAAATCACGATTTAGGGTGATTGGACTGACAACTTCATTGTACTTCCAATGGCGATCAACGACTAACAAAGTTCATACTATTTCACGAAAATGTTCGCCGGCATAACCAATTAGATTAACCATCTACTTAACTGTTGGTTTGCGGAATTTAGAAGGAGAAGGAAAATATTCTACTCGTTCATTTTTAAGCGCTTGTGCCATGAAATCGCGCCAAATGGGAGCGGCAAAACCACCACCGGTGATACCTTTACCTAAAGTGCGGTTTCGGTCATCTCCAATCCACACCGCGGTGGCTAATTGGGGAACATAACCGACAAACCAGACATTTTTCTCGTTATCGGTAGTACCGGTTTTTCCCGCTGCCGGACGACCGATTTGGGCCGAGGTGGCTGTTCCTCCCTGAATCACTCCCTGTAACACAGAATTAAGAGAAGCGGTGGCCCAGGGGTCTAAAACTAGCTTCGGTTTGGGTGTATTATCGAGCATGACGTTACCACGGCTATCAGTAACACGCATGATAAAGGTAGGCTCGGAATGCCAGCCATTACTGGCAAAAGTAGCGTAGGCCCCCGCCATTTCCAGAGGTGTCACATCCACGGAACCTAAAGGTAAAGAAGTGACGGCAATTAAAGGACTCTCGAAACCCAACAGACGACAGACTTCAATGACTTTGTTAATCCCGACGCGACGACCGAGAACAACTGCGGGAATATTCAGAGACTGCATCAGAGCGCTACGCAGGGAAACCGGACCAGAAAAGCCGCCACCGTAGTTTTTTGGGCTATAGAAGCCGCCGGCCTCGCGAAAACGTATGGGAGCATCATTAACCACGGTTTCGGGGGTAAAACGACCACTAGCGAAGGCAGTATAATAGACGAAAGGTTTAAAAGCTGACCCCGGTTGACGACGGGATTGAATGGCGCGGTTTAATTGACTTTTATTGTAATCAACGCCACCGACGAGCGCCTTGACGAAATGGGTGCGGGGATCCACTGCGACTAGAGAAATTTGTAGGTCTTTGGTACGAATACCGCGACCACGCAAGCTATTATAGGCCCGTTGGATGGTAGATTCGGCCATGTTTTGAAAGTCGAGATCGATCGTGGTTTGAATCCGCATTCCCCCTTTAGTTAGGGTTTCCTTGCCAAATTTTTGCCGCAATTCTGCCACCACTGCATCGGTAACGTAGGGTAATTTACTTTCTTGCCAAGCGGTGGGTTTACCCAGTTTCAGAGGTTCCTTTAAAGCGGCCTCTTCCTGTGCGGGGGTAATCCAACCTAAGCTACGCATCCGACTGAGAACCAGTGCCTGTCTTTCCTTGGCGGTTTTATAATTATTAAAAGGACTATAAACTTCCGGCGCTTGGATTAATCCGGCCATCATCGCCGATTCTGCTAAATTTAACTCGACAGCGGGTTTATTAAAATAACTTTTAGCGGCGGTTTGCACTCCGTAATTATTATGACCCCAATAGATATTATTGAGGTACATTTCCAGAATGTCATTTTTGCTAAAAACCTGTTCCACTCGTACTGCCAGGACTGCCTCGGCTAATTTACGGCTAACGGTGCGCTGATGGGAAAGAAAAATATTTTTGACTAACTGCATGGTGATAGTAGATGCACCTTCCACCACACCGCCACTTTTCCAGTTAGCGACTACTGCCCGGCCGATACTATTAGGATTAATACCACGATGGTGATAAAAATGGCTATCTTCGATCGCCATCACTGCGCGTTTCAGATTGGGAGATATTTGATCGAGTTCCACCACTTCCCGATTCGCTTCTCCGTGTAAGCTGGTCAGGGGTCTGCCTTTAACATCGTAGATATAACTGGTTTCCGTGGGGACGTAACCCCGTAAAATCCTCACATCGGGTAGATTGCGGTAACTAATCGCCAATCCTACCACAGCCCCCGTCACCACGGCCGTGGATACCATCAACAGGCCGAGAGCGGTTCCTCCTGCAACTCTAGAGACTCCTTGGAAAAAGCTATCCGAGTCACTATTAGGTTTCTGCTCTTTGTCTTGATTGCCGAGGGTACTGGTGGACACGATGGTTACAATTTCCTTTTTCCAAGAGGGGACTGATCGATCGAACTGGTTTGAAAGTCTATTCTAAAGGTTTTGTTAAAAAATCGAATACTAGCTTACCGCAATTATGGCCGATCTGGCTCTAGTTTGATCGGTCATGACAGCGCGATTCGGGGCAGCATAGTTAGGTATCAGCGACAAAATAGGGTATCGCGGGTATTTCTGCCAGTTACTGGGTTAGTTCCCGTCGCTCTCTCACAAAGATATTTTTCCACATCCGAGCGAATAATTGCATCGGTAAAATCGGCCCCGTCGATAATTGCACCTTTGATTAAAATGTTAGTGGCAAAAGCTCCTTCGAGAACGGCATTGGTAAAGTTGGCTTTGGTTAAACGGGCCGATTCTAAATCCACATTTCTCATATTGGCATCGCTAAAGTTGGCCCCCTCCAAGTTGGCAGAAAAAAAGCGTACTCCTTCCAGATTGGCATGACTGAAGTTACTACCGCGCAGATTAGAGTGATCGAAGGTGGAATCGCGCAAATCCTGCCCCGCAAAGTCGTTATCGGTCAAATTGCGATTATTATAACTTAGCGCTTGGGCCGGAGCCAAGGAGAATAATAATACTAATATACTAGCAAAAAAGGTTAGTAGAGTTTTGCGAGAAAATTGCGCCATATTGCCACCTGATCAATCAACCCTTTCTATAATAAGCTGTACTGCATTTAAACCGCCTATTGGAAATTTTAGTACAAATGCTCGAACTACCCGCTTCCCTATAGTTAGTAAAAGTATAGTCAAATATAGACAGACTGAATTCCATTTCAGAAATTCCCTTCACTTTTACTTCGAGAGATTAATTCTCCTTGGGTGAACTACGCACCTCTCTATCCCAT
>NZ_SFBY01000424.1:0-7915 GCF_007095505.1 Microcystis sp. M_QC_C_20170808_M3Col | reverse complement strand
ATGGAAAAAGCCTATTGGTTTCGATTTTACCCCACACCAGAACAAGAGTCGCTATTGCGGCGCACCTTGGGCTGTGTAAGATTAGTTTACAATAAAGCTCTCCATCTCAGAACACAAGCTTGGTACGAAAGACAAGAAAGAGTAGGATATGCTCAAACTTCTTCAATGCTAACCGATTGGAAAAAGCAAGAAGAATTAGACTTTCTCAATGAAGTAAGCTGAGAAAATGCCGTTAAATGTTCGAGAGTGGGACTGTCCAGACTGTGAAGACCAGAACAGAGTAAATCTGTTAAGGCAGGTGCGAAACCCCGCAAGGGAAAGAAGCAGAAACCTAAATCGTGAGGTTTGGGAATCACCGTCCGTTTTACGGCGGTGAGGATGTCAAAGCTATAGCTCTGTCTATAGTGACAGAAATAAAAACTACACCAGACACAGAGGGTTTTTGTTATATCTAAGGTTGGGGAAAACTATTTAATCTTAAGCAAGCGATCGCTTGCTTATCAATTCAATTTGGAACTTATCAGGGATTGGGAAAAAAGACAACCTTACCAATAATTCCTGAGATTCCAGTTGTCATTACTCCAACAATACTTAAGAAGCCAACAGTCATAATATTGAGGCGACTGTTAATATCATTAACTCGCTTATCTAGTCCTTCAACCTTTGCTTTGATTTCTGCTTGACCTATCTCTATCCTTTTGATGTCTTCTTTAAGTCCGATAATCAAATCTTTGAGTTCTTTAATATCCGATTCGGTGAAAGCAGTCATGTTTCTATCTCCCGATTTGCCAATGATACTAATTTAATTTTATAGGAGTGATCGCTTGCTTATTAATTCAATTTAGAGGTGATCAGGGATTGGGAAAAAAGACCACCTTTCCTAAAATTCCTAGCATTCCAGCTACCATGACTCCGACAATACTCAAAAAGCCAATAGTCATAATATTGAGACGGGTACTAATGTCATCTACACGCTTTTCTAATGATCCCATCCGTTCATCAACTCGCTTCTCAAATTCTCCAAATTTGGCTTTGATTTCTGCTTGACCTATCGCTATCCTTTTGATGTCTCGTTGTATTTCTACTTGTCCTATTTGTAATTTTTGAATCTCCTGTTGTAAAACAATCATTAAGTCTTTCAGTTCTTTAATATCCGATTCGGTGAAAGCCGTCATGTTTCTGTCTCCTGATTTGCCAATGATACTAATTTAATTTTATACGAGCGATCGCTTGATTGTCAAGATTAACTATGATTAAGTTAATCTTGGAAACGACAGGATACCTAAGCTATCTTAGCTTAATTTTAATCAGTCAATACTTAAGGCTTCTAGTTGCTCATTGAGCCAATTTGTTGCTGTGGCTTCATCGGTTTCTATCGCTTTCTCTAGTCCTATTTTAGCAATTTCTAGGAGTTGTTTGGATGGGGATTTTGTATTTCTAGTATCTGGCATTTTTTCAGCTATTAAAAGAACGTAGAACGTAGAAACCCAACGTCTGACAATCTTGCCAATTTCTTGATCAATTTGGGAATCGGTTAACTCAACCACTCTCTCACTCCAAAATGAAAGCTGGTATCCCTAGTCTATCAGCTAGTTGGAGCTTAATCGGTTTAGGGCGGAAGGCAAGGGATAGTTAGGGAAAGAAATATAAAGATTTATTAAATTGTAGCTTAGGATACTGTGCGGGCGGGGTAGTGTGTATTGTGGTTGTGTCTCCTAATAAAAGATTATAAAGTTCAAATGAAAATTAAAAATCGTTCTTTCACTGTACTCTTAAGTTTTTCAATTGTTTTATTTTCCATTAACTGCCAGGCAGTTGCAGCAACTTTTACTCCTAAAGGTGCTATTCAAGGAAAAGGTATAGATTTTCTTCTTAATGTAGCAGCTAATGTTTTTACAGACATTTTAAAAGGGGCATTAAACTTACCTGGTTTAACTCAAGATACCAGTTTAGCTGAAGCTGATTTTACAGATAGAGGAACAAATACAGCCTATGTACTAATCGCCCTTGCTGATGATGCTCAAGATAAAAAAGCTTTTTTTGGCAGTGGTAAGGGAAGTGTAAATCCTGAGCAAACTGTCTTTGCAAAAAGTACCCAATGGCCAGGAACAACAGCTAAAATAGGAGCATTGATTGACAGGGGACTTTTTTTCGAGACAATTTCTCTTGGCAGTCCTCCTAAAACATCTTTGAATCTTACTTTACAAGATTTTGTGCCTAGTCCATTATCAGAAAATAGAACTACTTCTTCAAGTTTCGGATTTATTTTTGCCCATGGCAATTTTATTTTTGGTGGACAAGAAAAGTCAAGACAAATCCCTATAGACCCTAAAATCGTCCCCGAACCCACTTCTACTTTAGGCTTCCTCGCGCTTGGTACTCTGTACTCTGTACTCTCGGGAGCATCTCATTTATGCAAGTGAGTAATTATAATTGTCCCTAAAACTGGTTTCTAGCAAGGCTTTCAAAATAGCTTGACATAAAACCTGATTTAGGGGTTACAAAGGTGAGATGCTCCCCGTACTCGGTACTCTCGGCGCAGCCTCAACCCTCAAGCGCAAATTGAAGCCATCCAAATCAGCCGAAAAAGAAACCACAAAAGTAGGCTAAATTGCCCAGCAAAAATACGACAAATTACCCCTTCATTCAGTCAGTTGAGGGGGGTATTTTTTGCATAACTCTCTGAATTTCCATGATTTTAAGGAGTATGGTTTATCTTGCGAGCCGAGAGCTGCTACAATCTAAGATGACTGGTTATAGATGCTTTCAAGATGACTAAAACAGCAGAAACCCTCAAAATAGAACTTGCTCAACTTCCTGTGCAAGATCGCGCTGAACTCGCTTACTTTCTCATCCATTCTTTAGATGAAGGTGTAGATGACAATGTTTTAGATGCTTGGGATAGAGAATTAACTGAAAGATTAGCCGAAATTTATGCTGGAACAGCCAATGGTGAACCATCAGAAAAAGTATTATTGGAATTACGAGAGAAATATTCGTGAAACCGGTTATTATTCACAGTGAAGCAACAGGAGAACTTGACAATGCTATTCAATATTATGAGAAGCAAAAGATAGGATTAGGGCTAGATTTGCTATCTGAAATTGAACAAGTTCTCGAAAAAATTAAAATTAACCCTAATCTGGGAACAGACCATACTATCGAAGGGGTAAGCCGTTATGTCATTCGCCGTTTTCCTTACATCATTTTTTATGTAGAATTTGAAGCATTTATCTGGCTGGTTGCGATCGCACATGGAAAACGTAAACCTGATTACTGGAAAAAGCGAAATTTAGAATAATGGAGATACTCAAACGTAAACTAAAACCATCCAAATCCACCGAAAAGGAACCCACAAAAGTAGGCTAAATTGCCTCTAAAAATACCATAAATGCCCCTTCATGTTATCTTGAGTGGGCTTATTTTAGGGAATTTATTTTTACAATCCAAATCAATCATTTTCATTCTATAATGTTACCAGTGTAAAATAAATAAGAGGGGTTATTCATAATGAGTACACATCCGGATAACTTTGACAACCTTCTCTTCTGGAATAACCTGATAAACCAAACGATGCTGAATATTAATACGTCGGGAATAATAGCTCGCTAAATCGCCACTGAGTTTCTCATAAACAGGATAAGATTGATAGGGATTTGACTTAAGAATATTTAATAACTCGTTAGCTTGTTTTGCCCACCCAGTACGAGCCAGCTTTTCAGCATCTTTTTTCGCTTGTTTGGTAAAAACCAACTGCCAATTATCCATTTAAAATTGCTCTGATACCCGCCTCATCCACACAATCTTCAATAGAAGTGTTGCCACCTTCAATAATTGAATCTACCATACCAGGAATAGAATACAAATAAAGCGTTTCTTGAATAGAGTTCCAATCTTCCTCAGCGATTAAAATAGCATTTTTTTTCGTACCAGATAACAAAATCGGTTGATGATTATCATTGGTATCATTCACTAATTCATCAATTTGTTCTTTGGCTTCAGTAACAGTAACAATTTTCATGTAACTATCCCTTAAATTAACAACAAGAGCGCAACCAATCTTAACACAAGTCAAGTATTATTCAGCATAATAGCACCTTTTCTAAATATTTGTCAAATTTCTTTTTACTTATTCTCGTTGCCAATTCTTGATAAGTTGCCTTGCTCTGGAGCATGGTACATTGACTGATTGATTACTATTCTGGGTGTTCCTAGGGGATTGAGTAAAGCACTAAGTAGGTAGGTGTTAAAATTTGTCAGAGCCTCCTTATTAAGGGGAGTAGGGGGGATCAAAGACAAAATCTATCTTCAATTAATTCTCGATAAACTGCTTCGGGAATAAAAACTATTTCCTAAAGTTGTTGTAGTAGATAAAGTTGATTAATAGCTGCAAGATTGTTGATAGGCGATGTATCACTGACAATAATCACAATCTTCCCATCTCCCGCAAGTTCTTAATATCCTGTTCAAAATCTTCGACATCGTAGTGTACTGGAATTTGACGACTTGCCAGTAGGTGTTGAAAAGCAATACGATTCATTCCGGCAAATCGACTCGCTTGAGCAAGGGTGAGCTTCTCTTTTTGAAAGAGCATAACCGCAATTTCCTGCCTCATCTCAGCTTCAGTCCTGCGTGTGGCACTGAGAATTTCATCGGAGATATCAATACTCATGGCTATAAACCTATCTATCCCTTCCTATTGGAATAATATTATAACCTCCTTCATTTAGTCAGTTGAGGGTGTATTTTTGGCATAACTCTCTCAATTCCCATAATTTCAGGGAGGATGGTTTATCCGATAGCTGCTACAATACAGATACAGGAAATAAAATTTTGATCAGTAGGGTAGAAGTCTTTTCCGTTATCTTAGAAGGTGAGCATCATGAAAAATTTATAAGAAATTAAAGCGATTTTAGGTCAGGTTAAGTCCTTAGTAAAAGAAAAGTATTATGTCAGTGAATTAGGTATTTTTGGAGATTATGTAAAAGGAGAAGTGCAGGAAAATAGTGAAGTTAATATTCTGATAGATTATACAGAACCGCCTAGTTTACTAGATTTAGTAGATCTGGAATATTATGTAAGTGATTTACTTAAGCTAAAAGCGGATGTTATCAGTAAAAATGGCTTAAAAGGAAGAAGGAGAGAAAGAATTTTATCGGAGGTTATTTATGTATGACGCAACGGGAATTTAGAGATTTCTTGCAAGTAAAGTAAAACTCGATAGGTTGGGTTTCGCCTTTTGAGCCGATTGGTAATACCTGATCAATAATGATAGCTCAACCCAACCTACGGCTGAATCTTCATCCTTTGCCAATGAATCAAATAAAGACAAAGACTTTACCCCCAGTTTTGGCAACTATTCTCGGTGTGAGAGGAGGAGGCAGATTTTGCTGCCGTTTCCTCCTGATATCTAAGACAGGATCAATTTTTGCGGTAAAAAATCTTACTGCCTTGGTCACTGACAAAATGACAATTGCGGTAGGACCGCCAGAGAGATTTGAAAATCGGTTCTTTCGAGAGGCGATAATAGTCTCCTAAGACGGGACGGATGGCCTCGGTTGCTTCTTGGAGATGATAGTGGGGAATAGTGATAAAAATATGATGGGCGACGTGAGTACCAATTTGGTGATGGATGGGATTAAAGATGCCATAATCGCGATCGATGGTAGAAAGCGCCCCTTTGAGAAAGTACCAGTCTTGACCGCGATACCAGGGAATATCATCTTCAGTGTGGTGTAGGAATGTCACCAAGTCCAACCAAACCACAAAGACGATATAGGGCATGATGTAGTAGTTAAACAGAAACCAAAAGCCGTAGCTGATACCCACCCCGATTAATAGACCTAACATAAAGGTACAGCAAACGGTGCTAGTCAGTACCTGCCACCGTTCCGAGGGGCGAAAGAGGGGGCTTTCGGGCATAAAATGGGATCCCTGTTTATTAGGGGAACGACGGAAAAGATAAAGGGGATAAACAAATAAAATTAGCTGAAAACGAGCTAATTTTTCGTACCAAGCCATATTGTTATACTGGGTTTCCGTGACGGGATACCAACTTTCATCGGTGTCGATATTGCCGGTATTAGCGTGATGGGTGCGATGACTGATGCGCCAACCGTGGAAAGGTACGAGAATGGGAGTATGACTGAGATGACCGATTAAGTTATTTAACCAACGATAACGGGAAAAGGAACCGTGACCGCAATCGTGACCGACGACAAATAAGGCCCAAAACATGGTTCCCTGCATAAACCAAAAAAGGGGGAAGAACCATGCTTGATTAATCTGGTAAGTTATCCAGTAAAGTAGGGTAATGATGCCAATATCAAAAAAAAAGTAGGCTAAAGAGCGAAAAACGCTTGATTGGAAGCAACGGGCCGGGATAGCTAGACGGACATCCTGTAGGGTAAATGGCAAAAATTCTCTTTTTAGGGAGGGTTTAGGTAGGGTTTGGGACACTAGGTTATAACTCAAGATAGATGACAGGGCAGTATTGACGAAAGCTTGAGTAGCTCAAGTTTTTTTGTTTCTCGATGCGCTATCTTTTCTCTATCTCAGCTAGGAGCGGATAAGACCGAGCGATCGAGCGAATTTCGTCTAACTCACCAGAATTTTATTGTAGGGCTTAATGTAACTTAACAAAAGCCCCTAGGGAAAGTTAATCAGATTCTCCCCCTGTCTGTCCGTCTGTCCCCTTGGGCATCTAGTACAATAATATCTGAGAAAATAGATAAGACTCTCGGTTATTCAATCAATATTATGAACCAGTTACCTATTCGTCCAGCTAACAAAAATTTTACCCATAGTTGCTTGACTTTTGCCGATTTTTATGCGGGAATTGGTGGCTTTCGTCTCGGTCTTGAACAAATCGGTTGGCAATGTGTTTTTAGCAACGAAAATAACCCAGATTGTGTGAAAACCTACAATCACAATTTTCATGAATCGATAAAACCGCAAGATGTTGAAGCTTTAATTCCTAGTTTAATTCCCGATTTTGAGGTTTTTTGTGGGGGATTTCCCTGTCAGCCATTTTCCAGAGCAGGACAAAAAAAAGGGTTTCAAGACAGTCGCGGACTAGCTATTCAGGAAATTATCAGAATTTGCCATGAAAAAAAGCCTAAAGTGATCTTTCTTGAAAATGTTAGTAATATCCTGCGCTTAAATCAAGGGCAGACATTAAAAGATATATTAATCCAGTTAAAAGAAATAAATTATCTGGCTTTTTATGCAGTTATCGATAGTAAATATTTCCAAATTCCTCAATCAAGACCTCGCTTTTTTTTATTGGCTTTCCGAAAGGATTTAGGAATTAAAAACTTTCAATTTCCCCAACCTTGCCATGCAGAAGTCGGTATTGATAAAATTATTGTTTCGGGGGATTATTCAATTCCCATATCGGAAAAATGGCAGCAGTATATTGATTATTACGCTGGCAGAATTACTGCCGAACAATTATCTTTTCAACTGCCAAAAACAAGAATAAGTATTGAAAGGTCAAGTGTTAATGTAGATTATGATAATTGTATTTATCAAATGAGATCTAGTGGCATCCGAGCAATTTCTATCCAAAAACCCTTTCCTACTTTTGCGGTTAGTGTTAGCGGTGGTGGCGCCATGATTCCAGTGTATAGCAAGGAAAGAAGACATTTAAGTCTCTTAGAAATAAAAAGATTAATGGGATTTCCCGATGATTATTATTTTCCTGTTTCTCGCACCGCTGCTATTAAACAACTTTCTAACGCTGTCTGTCCCCCAGTCATTAAACATATTGGTATAAATATTACTAAATCACTTAATTAGGGTCTGCTGAATAAATCTAAAAACCTTGTTGGGTAAGACTTTTAGACTTTTTGTCAATCAAAAAGTACCAGGCATGGGAGTGATCAGGGGGAAAATTCAGGGACTTTTTCCCTGA
>NZ_SFBY01000423.1:0-2719 GCF_007095505.1 Microcystis sp. M_QC_C_20170808_M3Col | reverse complement strand
TGATAATTGACCACTGTTACATTTGGTAAATCGAGGAGTTGATCAAAATTTATCCACATAACCCACCTCCTGTTCTGTGTTACTATTATACCATGCTCACACAGAACCTAGAAGAGCCTCTTATGAAACGATATATGATTTAACGCCACAAGATGCTCTTGTCTATGCCTCGGTACTTCATCATTTACGACGTTATCAGCCACAGCAGGCGTGTTTTTTGAATCGAAACTCAAAAGACTTTGATAGTCCTGATATTGTTGAAGAACTGAATCAATTCAACTGTAGGATGATTCCCCGATTTGATCGTGGTTACAGTTTTCTTCAGTCGCAGTTATCGTCCTAGTAGCTGAGATCAAGCTTTTCGGTTGAGTTGAGCGCTTTAATACTTAGGAGAAAACTGCTCGATTCAATAATTTGAGCCAAAACCCAATATTTTTAAAGACATCGGTACAGTTTCCCGCAAGTATCGCTCATTTTTGATAGACAAAAGTTATTGCTGTCACCCCAAACACAAGTTTACTGTCCCACTCGCCAAATTTTGATAGTTTTGTCACCACTCCCACTAGCTAAATAGCGGCCATCGGGACTATATACCACTGAGTTAACCGAGTGAGAATGACCAGTAAGGGTACGCAATTCTTTTCCCGTTGCTACCTCCCAAATTTTGATAGTTTGGTAACTCCCACTAGCTAAATAGCGTCCATCGGGACTATATACCACTGACCGAACCCAGGCAGAATGACCAGTAAGGGTACGCAATACTTTTCCGGTTGCTACCTGCCAAATTTTGATAGTTTGGCGACTCCCACTAGCTAAATAGCGGCCATCGGGACTATATACCACTGACAAAACCCAGTCAGAATGACCAGTAAGGGTACGCAATACTTTTCCGGTTGCTACCTGCCAAATTTTGATAGTATTGTCACGAAGCCCACCCCCACTAGCTAAATAGCGGCCATCGGGACTATATACCACTGATAAAACTGGACCAGAATGACCGGTAAGGGTACGCAATTCTTTTCCTGTCGCTACCTCCCAAATTTTGATAGTTTTGTCATCACTACGACTAGCTAAATAGCGGCCATCGGGACTATATACTACATCAGCCCCGTAAAGGTAAGAATAAACAGTAAGGGTACGCAATTCTTTTCCGGTTGCTACCTCCCAAATTTTGATAGTTTGGTCAATACTCCCACTAGCTAAATAGCGGCCATCGGGACTATATGCTACTGAAAAAACCTCGTCAGAATGACCAGTGAGGGTTTTATCGGGAAAACTATGTTCTGAAAAATTTTTTCCTTGTGGTGAGTTTATTGGTGAAATTTGAGTATTTATTTCCTGACTTTTAAAATAACCATAAGCTTGCGTTATTCCTACTCCTAATAACAAAACTCCACCAAGAGCTATCATTCTATTTCTCAGCTTATTCTTTTTAATCGGTTGTCCTGGTGTTTTTTGGGGTACAGCTACAGGTGAAACTGGCGGAGAAGAATTAATCTTAGGAATAACTGGCGATTGTTTTTGAGTTACAACAGGCTGCGGATTTGGTGGTGGAGATGGTCTATTAGGAGTTGTAGGAGGTAACTTTAATTGCCGTTCAATCTGATCTAAACGTTGTAAAATAACCCTAGTATTAGCTGGTCTATTCTTTGGCAATCTTCCCATTAACTCGTCAATAAAATCCAACAATAACGGGTGAATATTTTCCGTTTCTTCTCGCCAAGCTAAAACATCATTAACCGCATCATAAATTTCTAAAGGATGTTTTCCGGTTAATAAATGCACAAAAGTTCGTCCTAAAGCATAAAAATCTGATTGAATCACCGCTTGGCTATGTTGTTGTTCATTCGGTGTATATCCGACCGAGGTAATACCTGTCACCTGTTGACCTTTTCCCTTTTGATGATAGGTTTGGGTTTCTTCCCTTGCTGTCCCTGCTGTCCCAAAATCAATTAACACCAACTCGCCACTATTCCGCAACATAATATTAGGGGGTTTAATATCTTGATGAAGCCAGTTTTGTTGATGAATTTTATCGAGAATTAAAGTAATTTCTCTCAGCCATTTTAAGGCTCGTTTTTGACTTAAAATATCATACTGGTTTAGCCACTGTTCTAAATCAATACCCTCCACTTTTTCCATAACTAAACAGTGTAATATTTTCCCTTCTCTCGTGGAATATTGAAAATAGGCATCTGCTCGAGGAACACCGGTGACATTTTGACGACTCAACTCTAATAAAACGTCATATTCCCGTTTAAATAATTCCACTGCTTTCGGTTGATTATTCCATTTTTCTTGTAATACCTTGAGGATTTTGGCTGTAAAACCTTCAAAAGCCTCATAAACAATGCCAAAACCGGTCGTATCACTCAATAACCGACTCACCCTATATTTACCATTTAACAACAATTGAGAGCCGCAACTTTGACAGTAACGAGTATTCGAGTTATTATTACTCGGATGCCCTGGTTGAGAACAATCGGGATTAATGCAGTAACAGGGTTTCATCTCGGCTATCAGTTATTTTATTGGGTGAATAATTGCAAGTTTTCCCTTACCTGTCTTTGAAGGCATTTTATCATAAGTCAGTAGTAGTAGTAGTGGACTGTTTCAGCTAATTTGGTGCAATAGATTCTCCCGATTCCTCCTCCTCAAACACAGGATAAAGATGTTTCAGCTTGACCCTAGCATCGCTGGTCGTAAACGTCCATATTAC
>NZ_SFBY01000422.1:0-11651 GCF_007095505.1 Microcystis sp. M_QC_C_20170808_M3Col | reverse complement strand
TCTTTGTAGTCTTCTTGTTCATCCCGGTCAGCTTTAGAAGGAAGAGAACCCACTTTTAAACATTTCATTCCCATTGATTTCAAGAATTTCCTTACTTGGGTGGGACTTCGTTTTATTCCCGTCAATTCTTCTATTCTATATACAGCTTCATTTATTGTGGCTGGTGGATTTTTCTCGAAATATTTTTTGAGCGTTTCTCTTTGAGACTCTAATTCACTTTTAGGGCGATAGAAGTTGATTTCTTTTAATTTTTCTATTCCGCCCTCTTGATAATCTCGAAGATAAGTTAATAAGGTATTTGGCGAGATTCCTGCTAACTGACAAATTTTTGGGTGCGATATTTTTTGACTCTTTAGCCAAAGAACTTCCATCTTCAGTTGAACCCGGGGATGGGGATGATGAAATCTTTCATAATACAGTGAGTTTTTTTCTTCTTCCGTGAATTCTAGGTTAATCATGTTTTCAATGAGTGCTTTGCTTCTAATTATGACCCTTAAACTATATTATTGTCTTTGAGTAAAAAATGCAAGTTATAGCCGTGCAAAGTATAACACCGCTACTCACACCACCTGTTCGGGGACTAGAAGGAATGGCCAACGCTTCAGCAAGGGCAATTGAACCCTCGCCAATTTTGTTGGATGGACCAACATCTGCACAAATCGCATTGACAATCTTGCCGTTTTTACCATTAAAAACCACGGCAAGATACCCCAGTTTTGCCCCGGCACTGCCACCACCGGGGAGAACAATATAGGGTATCCGAGTAGAACCAACATAGCGACTGGGATCAGTTTTTGCCCTAGTTCCATCCTGTAAAGCTGTCATAGAGACAAAATAACCTTGATAGGGTCTAGAGGGTTGCTCATAAGCTCGATTAGGATTTTGAGGGTCAGGGACAAGAATATTCTTCCACCAAGACGTATTTGGATAACCGGCATTTTTCAGATCATCTAAGCCAATATTGTCTGGGTGATAAGCATTAGGCGCACCATCGGCATCAATACTCATTTTTGATTGATAGAAAAAAGCGGTTTGTCCTGAATTTGCCAAACAGAATGACCGCCAATTTCAAAGAGTTTCGTTCTTGGTTCACAGCTTATGGGAGACGCTTTAATTTCTAAAGTAATCTTTTCACTAGCAACAGAATGATTATCTTGATCAAATCCTCTCGCTTCAATTTGACGTTGGCCGTTGTCAGTAAAACGATAAGAGACTGACCAATTGCCATTAGAAACTAAGCTATTACCGAAGTGCCACTTACTTTAAACGGTCGGCCCATGGGCATTGTTAGAATACGGAACTAAAGATTCGACAGATTGAAACCACGATTTAAAGGATAAATACCCGGTGGCAACCAAAATCCTTCGGTATAGCCATTCTCCCATTGCATATAAACGTGATCGAAGAAATCGAGGTTTTCAGCATGAAGGTCTTTAATTTGCCATTTAGGCCCGTTTATTCCGGTTTCGTGTTTGCCCTGTTGATCATCCCAATAATTCTCTGGGTTGGGAAATTGAGTCCGTTTTGCTCCATCTTTGGTGATGTAATAAATGTGATCCGATTGATCCTGATTATTTCGAGGCCATCTTGCTCCAATTGCCCCACGAGGTGCTAGGTAATCTTTTTTCAGAAAGTAGAGAAAACCGAGACGACGCAGTTTTGTCTCAACGCCTGTAACTTGAACATTATCAATTAAACAGGGGTCTTGGAAAAGTGCTTTGACGGTGGCTAATCCTAACTTTTCAGCCAGATATTTCATCACACAGGAGACAGAATAAGCGCAGGGTGCAAGATGAATACCGTATTGATCTTTTTTTTGTTCAACTAATTCGTTTAGTTTGTTTCGACCTTCCTCCGTTGCTTCCATAAAGGTTTCTTTGGACTGAAGAATGGGCAGTATTCCTTGTTCAAATAACCGGCATCCTTCGGCATCAGTTAACCTGTGATCTGTCGGCAGAGACTGGGTGTGTTGGAGGTTTTTGTAAGCATCTAAAACTAAACCCCCATAAATAGTTTTAGCATAATCCATGAGGGGTGAAGGGTCTGCCACATGAATCAGAATGCTAGTTTCTTCTTTATTTTGATTGGTTTGAGTGTGAGCGATAGCGGTAATTTTGCGATCACCAGGATTCGTGAATCCTGAATAAGTAATCGACCAAGAACCGTCTGTTTTAACCTGACCACTGCCCAAGGGATATTTGTCATCTGCTTTGAGTTCTACAGTGACTATTCCAGAATTTACTTTGCCTGTAAAAGTAACAGGTTTTAGACATTCAAAGCGAGCATGATTGGTAGGATTGATAATTTGTAGGGAAGTCATGGTATTTCTCCTATGGGATTGTTGAAAAATTTACTGTTAGACGAATTGATCGCCCAATGAAGGATTAAAAGCGATCGCTTCCAGATCAGTACGATAGATACCAACTTTATGAATTTCCTCTGGTAATCTTGGCCAGATGTGGACTTCACTCTCAAAAGTGCGCCAAAATTGCGGGGTAATTCGGAAGACTCGGTTATTAACAAGGGGAAGTCCGGTAAAATGTTCCTGCATTCTGGTATTAACTTGCCGATTTAAGACCTCAAAGACTTTTTTGACCGTAGCAGGATTATCATATCCGTCGTAATGATTGAAAGTGATTCCTGTTTGATTTTTTAGCTGATTACAGAAGCTTTTAGGTTCTTCGGGTCGTTGAACTTCTTTATAGCCATTAGCAAAAACATCATGAGCAATTGCCTCTAGGTAAAGTTGTCTTTGAGCGGCGGGATTTTTAGCGTAGAAAATAATTTTTGCCACCGCCAAAGTTGAGCCAACACAATTGCCAAATGTTCCCCAGCTACCAAAGGCCAATAAATCATCATAAGGTAACACAGAAGTGGCATTCCAAGCCCCATTAAAAAGTCGGCCATCAATGATAACTAATTTAGCGCGCTGCTCGGAAGAATAGTTCTTATATTGAGCCAGAAATTGCTCATCTAACTGGGCTTGTTCCTGGTCGTCTTTTTGATAATCATCAATACTACCATTTTGACGACGAGTTAGGATAGCGACCTCGAAATCCCAATTAGTTTCTGATTCCTCTAAACCAACTGCTTGTAATTTTTCAGTCACAAGTTCTCGTGGTGGTCGTCGCCCGTCGTACCACATTTCAGTCTTCTTATTAGAGATGCGGACACGCACTTTAGTTTTAGGAAGAGTTTGAGCGATTCCCATTGCTACTAATTCATCTGCTCCCCAAGTAATTGGCTGTTTGAGATCCGAGAGATTATACTTATCCAGAAGATTGTATAATCTTGTTTGCATTGTTTCTCGCACATCTTTGGATGAATGTTTTTGAGAATCTCCCATCGCACAAACGACAGCTGAGATTTTTCGATTCATCGACTGTAATAGACGGATAGATTGTTCGAGTCTCCACAACTCTTTGTCGTGTCTTTCTTTTGCCCAATCTGGATAAGGAGTTGAATCCGGTTGAGGAGGACCGACACCAACAAAAGATTGGACAATAACCGCTTTTTCAAATTGAGAAATAGTGGGGAGATAGTCTTCAGGATATTGTACCAATCGTTCTGCAATAATGAACGCTGTATCCTTGACCCGAAGCAGTGTAATCAGTTGTCTAACTAAAGAATCTGTTTGTCTTCTTGGACTAAGAACGTAAACAGGGCAAATCCGTTCAGAGCGGTTGTCTTGTCCATTAGGGGGAATCCCCACTCCATCTCCATCTTGTTCTGTTGGTCGGTGATACACCTTAAATTGAGACAGCTTAATGTCTTGTAATATCTTGGCCACAGGGTCATTACTTTTAATTTCGACATGGGGAATATAAGCGAACCATTTCGTCATCTGATTAACAGGGGTTGTTAATTCTAATTCCCAGTGGTTATTGGCGGCAGATTTGTAATCATTAATCTCAAGTTTATCTCCTGCTGTCAAGGAAAATTTTTGAGTATGGTCGGTAATCTGGCTACTATCTAGGGTAGATTGTTTGATAACAGTATTGACTAGAGCTTTCAGTTTTTGGGTAGTCATCATTTTTTCTCCTTTTTGGCCTGATTCTGGACAGGTTACTTTAACAAAAGCATACGGTTCACAAATAGGATATTTTCCCTTTGTCAAGTTAAGGAAGTTACAGTGAGTTGGATGCTATCTCGATTATTGCCATAGGCGATGATCACATCGTTAGCAAAGCAGTAAAGCCGTCCTGTTTTTGGGGCTGTAAACTGTTTATTTGTGCCAATGAGGAACAAACTATCTTGATCTTTATCAATTGAACCAATGAGTGAAAACCAAGCTGAATTAGGCATTCGTCGTAGTCCTTCACATAGTTTCAGAAAGAAATTAGGACTTTCATAACCATCAGCATTAGAGGTAATTGTCCAGTCTGTCCATTGACCTGTTGCTTGAAAATGATATTCTTGTCCAGCGACAAGATTAATTCCTGTATCGTTCCAGATTAGTTTTGAGTCTATGGTTACAGGGAGATTTTTGTTTTGCATTATCTTTCCTCCTTTTCTATGAAGGTTGTGAGATTTGAGATCACACTAAATAATTAGCTTAATGAAATGGCTCTGGTATTTTGTTGACATCAATCCAAATTTCAAATTGTTTTTTAGGGAGATTAGGATAATTTTCTGATAGATCATGGGTAACAAAACATCCTTCTGGTTTTTCAGTACAATATTTTTGGTTAAGAGTTACTTGTAGCTCATTAGCTAACGCTTCTTCATCTGTATGGAAGTACCGAATATCTCCATATTTGCCAGAAGGAGACTTATATCCTGCAATAAATTCTATCCCTGGAGCATTCCATTTCTCTGATAATGTTTCTCTGAATTTATCAATATCTTCCTTCTTGTTTTGATTGTTGTATTGAATAAAAACTAACCCTTTTTTTTCATCTTTAGCTTGTTCTACTGTGTTTAGTAAAGCACTCACAAAAGCATTATTTTTTTCCAGATCAGACTTATCTATTGATTTTGATTCTTCACTTATATTTGGATTAGGATCGGTTTTACTTCCTGGTGTTTGCGCTATTTTGGATTCCACTTCTTTTGCTTTTTCGGCATCTAGTGCTTTAATGATTTTCAGAGCTTTTTGTGAAATCGGGATATTTTTTTCTTGAGAGGTAAGATTGGTTTCAAGAATTGTCTCTGAAACGTCTATCAACATATCTCGGTGTTTGGGCAGTTTTTCCTCAAGAATATACAAGGAATACAGCATACTCAGTGCAATTTCTCGATTTTCCGCATTAGAAGCTAAGTGATCGATGGTAGTTTCAAAAAATTTAGCATCCTCTAGTTTTTGATTAACACTATTAAGGTTCAAATTGATGAAAACATTTGAGACTGCAATGATCAAAAGCATTATTGTATTAACACTATCAACCCGATTCCAAGTAATTTCTGAGCGATTTTTATTGATTTCAGAAATCTCTTTATCTTTAGAAGAAAGATTAGTGTTCATGGTTTTAAC
The DNA here is from genome assembly GCF_007095505.1 of Microcystis sp. M_QC_C_20170808_M3Col. NCBI lineage: Bacteria > Bacillati > Cyanobacteriota > Cyanophyceae > Chroococcales > Microcystaceae > Microcystis > Microcystis sp. M_QC_C_20170808_M3Col. Next base: position 6,178 of record NZ_SFBY01000422.1, on the reverse strand, counting down.
CTCTACTCAATATGAAAAATGAAAAGACAATTAAACGGAATTATTATCTATTTCTATTTTGCCAATCCTGTTTGACCATGTTGTCAGAAGGCAATTGAATAATAATTGCTTCAAATTTTTGACGCTCTGATGAGTTACCAATGCCGAGTCCAAAATCAATTAATCGTAATGACATTTGACGATTTAATGAAGATTGCTGTTTTAAAATTGAGAGCAAAAAATTCGGGTTTTGGTTAGCAAAATTGGTAATGGATTCGGCATAAATTTCCGCACTTGCCCCATCCATTGCACCAGACATTTTAATGAGGGTTTCTGCGGCCATGCGATCACCTTGTATCGCCTTTTTACCTAAATGATTCATGGTAGGATATCCCACTTTATATAAAAGGTCATGGGCTTTATCGCAAGAAACTTTGCCGATTTGGTTGCCCGTAACCCAACCTTGAAAAGGTGAATTCATTTGCCACCAACCTTGACGTTTTATTGTCAGAGAAAGAGAAAATCCAGTTGGTAATGTACCAACAATATTATTTTTTTGAACCCTAGGAACAGAACGCACATTGACATAACCATCCGAAGCGGTAACAGCAAACTGTTCACACTGTTCTGCGTGCAGAGGGTTAATCACCACACTTACGAATAAGGCTGATGCCAGTAAAAGTTTGTACATTGTTCGTGAGTAAATCACCGAATCAAAAAAGAGTAGGGCGACCACTTGAAATTTAACTATGATCACCCTTGAGTGAGTTATTATTGAGGTTGAGGACAAGTTCCTAGACCCCAATCTACATATAGATCACGGGGATTAGTATCTCGTAGCCAACTAACTAATTTTTTGTAGTCAGCAATATCGTAGATACCAAGGCAACCTGCCGTTCCTGGACAGGGACCATGACAATATTTTCCATTCCAATCAATATGGATTTCAATAGCACTTCGCCCTGTGGAATTCGGTCTGACATATTTGATAGGGATAGTAACTGGACCCAGACCATTACTAAAAACAGTCGGTCCATATTTATCTTTGCCACCTGCCCAGAGAATGTCATTAATGTACCATTTGCCTTCAGGCAGCGGTTCCATGGAACCCGATACACTTTGAGGACCTGTACGGAATAGTTGTTTACTCCGTTGTCCAGAGCAAACTTTAAGATGATCTTTTACCTGTCCATTCTTGATATATTCCAAAATGAGAATATATAAACCATCACCGTCTTTCTGGTTAGTTTTAGTCAGTCGGAGATAACTTCCGAGAGCAGGTTGAGGAGTAGGTGGGGGTGTTGTTTCTTCTCCCCACAATTTAGCCCAAGTTTTTGGTCCGACTTTCCCATCTGCTTCGGAGTGACCAAAAACGTCAGCTTGGAATTTTCTGACCGCCTCATCCGTGCCACTGCCAAAGATACCATCCAATTCTTTCTGGTAATAGCCTAAATCTTTTAAGCGTTCCTGCATTTCTCGGATATCATGGCCTGGAGCATCTTCATCACTCATGCCTTTGAGTAACAGTCCTCGATTTAATTGAGGTGGATTTTCCACTTGAGAAAGGGTTTGATTACGACCTGCGAATAAAACTTGTGCTGCTTGCGGAATAGGACTCCCCGGTTCAGCAAGATGAAAATTCCGAGCATTAGGATATTGTTGCAACAGATCGATCAAATCATCTTTAAAATTGGTTTCTAGTTTGACAACCTCTACCACTTGTTGATCATTGTAGGCAACAACTACCGTATTTCCCCCATCTAAATATCCTTTCAACCAAGTTACAGAATGTTCAGGAGAGACTTCAAGCTCAATAGGAGTTCCAAAACTATCATTTTTACGGAATAAAGCTTCCTCATCTTTACGGCGATTTGTTAACCCCTCAAGTACAACTTTTACTCCGTTAACTGTTGCTTTATTCCAACGTTTAAATTCATTGGCAGCCCCCTCATAATCCTTGTCATTCAGTTTACGTCGTAAGGTACTGTCTTGAAAAGCTCCAATGCCTACGTTATAAGCAAAGGAAACTAAAGCGTCAAACTGATTTTGATTTAGATCAACATTTACCAATTTATCCACAGCCTTGGCCTTTTCCTCACATTCATGGACAAGGAAGCCTTCCGCTTGTTGATCAGTAATCTTATCCCCTTGTTTCACAGGTCGTCCATCAGGATAGCAAGTTGTTCCAATTCCAATCGTCCAAACGCCAGCTGGACACTTATAAGCGGTAAGCTTGCAACCTTCCCACTTTTTGATCAGATCAATACAGTTCTGTGATACTTTCATGGCAAATCCTCCTAATTAGGTCAGATTATGAGTGTTTATGTAAGTAAAGTGAAAGCGACATTTTTGAGGCAGCGAAGTGCTAAACAGAGACTATTTCCTATTTCGGGAGCATCTCACCTTTGTAACCCCTAAATCAGGTTTTTATGTCAAGCTATTTTGAAAGCCTTGCTAGAAACCAGTTCTAGGGATAAGTATAATTACTCACTTGCATAAATGAGATGCTCCCCCTATTTACTATTTCTTTCTTTCTGAAAGCACCAAGCTCTTTCTCAAGAATCATTTGAATTTCGCGAATAGCAGGTTCATAGGGTGGATTAAGATTCAGGTCTGTCCAGCGATTTTTAACACTTTCATGTAAATTGCTAACATCCCCTTCAAACTGACGAGGTGCTGTTCCCGCTACATTAAATGGCCATTTTGACGTATTATCAAAACTCGCACTACAATTGGGATGAACTTCATGTTGAATATAACTTTTATCTAAGGCCAAACCCAAGGCTTCGACTTGTTCCATCATCCACAATAAAGCTCCATCGGATAGGCCAGATTCTTCCTGAGAACCTCCACCAACACAACCATGACCCCCTGGAAACCAAACCTGAACCACTTGTTCTTTTTGTTGTCTGATGTGGGTAGAATGGGGACGGATTAGTGTTACATCAAATACTTTACGAATTTCATCAATGGCAACTGCATGAAACGCCTTTTCAATTGTAGGATTGATGGTCGAATCATAAAAGCGATAACGTTCGTTGAACTTTTCATCCAAGTGCAGAGAATGAACGATATCGGGGATACCTAAAGAAGCAACCGTATCCCAACAGCATAAGGCTTTAATGGGAACTCGTCGTCCATACTGATTACGGAAATCAATGGCATTTTTACCGTTAGGTGCGTTATTTGGGTCTTGTTTTTCTCGGTAAATTTCGTAGGCTTTGGGGATTTGTCGGATAAATTCTCGATACAACAAACCACAATTATAAATTAACCCAGCTAAACAGCGTACAGTGTAAGCTCCCCGACTAAACCCAAAGAGATAAATTTCATCTTCAGGTTGATAGTTTAAGCACAGAAAACGATAGGCATCCTCAATCTTATGATCCATGCCAATGCCTAAAGCACCTCCAGCAATTTTAATTAAAGTATCAGTTACCTCGGCATTAGATTGTTTTGTCCCAATCCCTTCGTCATAGTAGATGATTTGACGGATGGGGTTGCCCTTACTATCATCAAGTGGTGTGATAGCTTGCACCATTTTGACAACATTGGTAGGATAACCTTGTCCTAAATCTTGCCAAGTTCCATCACAACAAACAATAAGACGGCTTTTCATAGCGATGAACCTCCTAGGTTTCTTAAAACTCGCCAGTTTATGGAATATTTGAGGATTCTAGTGAATCATGACTCAAAATTATCGAGATTTTCCTTAAGGTAAAATTTCCGCAAGACTCAACCAAGACAAAGGAAGTTCTAACTCTGTTCGGAAGTGATATAGATGAGTTAGATAGCTGGCGTGACTAGGTAAAATTAGATGCGGTATTTATACTTACTACTTTAGATCGTCTATCAGAACTTGCTGCCCTAAAGACGGCAAATTAATACATTTCTTTAGATTTATGTATATAAGTTTACAGAATATTGTTGAGCTATTTATTAATAAAAAAAGTTGAGTTTGATTGCAAACCATCTTAATACCTAAGCTCGCCAACCTGAACTTTAGCCGATTCTCGATCGCAATTTTAGCCCACCCTAGCACTGCGCTCTTTTCCTTGGGAGGATTTTTACCAAGAAAAATGATCTGTCTGCCTGAGAACAGGCTATAGTAATCATCAAACCCTCAGTGAAAAACTTCCCGTGTCTTCAGTATTCCGTCTTCGTCCCTATTTTTCCCCCGCTCTGCAGCGTCGAGTCATCAAAACTCTCGCGGCAAAAAAAAACCGTCAACTCTTGACATGGGCGGCAGCTTGTGCTAGTTTTTTGATCCTCTGGGCGTGGAATTGGCAGTTAGTTTTGGCCACTTTAACCGGGGTGGGGGCGATGATCGGAGTTTACCATCTCCAGGGTCAAAACTGGCGCTCGCTGTGGCTGTGGGGGCGTGCTTTTTTCAGTGCCGATAGCGGTAAGTTAACTTTAGCGGTAGTCTGTGGCGGTTTGGGCAGTTTAGCCACCTATCTCGCTCTGGCAATTTGGACTTATGCCGAAAATCGCTGGTTGGCCCTGGCCTCAATTTTGCAAGGATTTGGCACGGTTTTGACTTTAATCCTGCTAGGATGGCATTTTCTCGACCATCGCGGTCAAAATGAGTCAAAAAACTTTGATCGCTGGTTAGAAAAATTAACAGTCAATGATCCCTTAATGCGCTTAATGGCAGTCCGACGTTTAAGTGAAATGCAACTTTCCCCCAGTCGTCGAGAACAATGCCAAGAATACTTCCGTTATCTTCTCTCGCGAGAAACCGATACGCAAGTGCGATCGGCTTTACTCGATAATTTTGCCAGCAAAGAAGCAACCAAACCGCAACCTCTACAAATGCCGCTATCGGTGAGAAAATCCGTCCTCAAATCAGTGAACAGTAAACAGTGAAATGAAAACTCACATCTGATACTAAATCCGTTAAGTATAGGCTACTTATGAGGAGAGGCAAAAGGGAGAATAAATAATCAGTTTTTAATAACCGGATTTAGTATTATAACTGATAACTGATAACTGAATGCTACCCCACCATGAAGATAACTGCTATAGTTAAAGCTAAGGCTAAATGCTGACTGCTAGAGGCTGAATACGATATTTTTTTTACACCAAAGTTAACTCGCGCTCCTCGATATTTTGGAACATCAGCGTACTCAGATAACGTTCCCCGAAACTAGGCTGAATCACCACAATTAATTTACCCTCATTTTCCGGTCGTTGGGCCAATTGAATCGCCGCACAAAGATTAGCACCGGAAGAAATCCCTGAAAGCAAACCTTCTTCTTTTGCCAGACGACGACCAAATTGAAAAGCTTCCTCATCACTGACAGTAATTACCTCATCAATCAGATCTGTGCGTAAAACTTCCGGAATAAAACCCGCACCGATACCTTGAATTTTATGGGGACCGGGATTACCACCAGAAATCACTGGACTATTGAAAGGTTCCACCGCGACTACTTGAAAACTAGGTTTACGGGGTTTAATTGCCTCAGCGACTCCCGTAATCGTGCCTCCAGTACCCACACCTGCAACAATAAAATCTACCTGTCCCTCCGTATCTTGCCAAATTTCCTCAGCAGTGGTGAGACGGTGAATTTCTGGGTTAGAAGGGTTGCGAAATTGTTGCAACATATAAGCGCTGGGGATACTATCAACGATTTCCTGAGCGCGTAAAATTGCCCCTTTCATACCTTGGGAACCGGGGGTAAGTTCTAGGGTAGCACCGTAGGCTTTTAACATCGCCCGGCGCTCTAAACTCATCGTTTCCGGCATAGTTAAAATTAAGCGATAACCCTTAGCTGCCGCAGTCATCGCTAGGGCAATTCCCGTATTGCCAGAAGTGGGTTCCACTAAAACCGTGGTTTCTGGATTGATTAAACCCGCTTTTTCGGCGCTATTAATCATGTGAGTGCCAATCCGGTCTTTGACGGAAGCAGCGGGATTCATCCCTTCTAATTTCATCACAATTCGGCCAAGACAGCCCTCCGCTTGGGGAATCCGATTCAATTGTACTAAAGGTGTGCGGCCAACCAATTCGGTAACATCGTGAGCGATACGCATGATATTTTCTCGGTCTAGGTGATTCGTGTGCTTAGTTATAGCGTTGACACTCCCCGCTCTAAAGAGACGGGGATTCTTGGTTCACAGAGATTACTTGCTTAGACAGAATTGCTTCTGAAAAAGTAGAGGTATTCTCTCCCCAAGCGTTTATTGGATCTAG
>NZ_SFBY01000421.1:0-9838 GCF_007095505.1 Microcystis sp. M_QC_C_20170808_M3Col | reverse complement strand
AATGATGACAATAAGTTATGACTTAGAAACTAATCAACAACTAAAGCTTATGCTTGTAGCTAAGTGAAATCATTGATTAAGAGACCTGTACTTTTCAATAACTTTTTCAGCAAACCCTAGGTAATTGGCCAGCTCAAAACTGGTAAAACCCCACACCCTGCACCCTACACCTGGCCTCCAGGAAAAACTTTTTCAGCAGACCCTAATTAGTTAATACCAATAACTAGAACTTTGTTGGGGTTCAGGGGCAAAAGCTAACCAGTAGGGGAATTGTAAAAGAGCAAAATTGAGCCGTTCTTCGGTATCATCGATGATAATGAGCGGTGAATACTTATCCTCGATTAAACGTTCCGCTTTTTGAATTAAAGCTTCGGGAGACTCAAAGAGAACGATGCCGCGGTCTGGTCCAAAATCGGCGCGGGAAATGCCGAGACAATCTTGGAGGCCGCGCCGCCATTCGCCTAAACGTTCGGGACTATTAGCCAGAACTAGAGAACGGAAGCGATCGCCCTGTAATTCCGCCATAATCGAGATAATTGCCGAAGCGACCAGAATATTCTGGAGACGGCTGCCCATACCGCGAACAGTACCCCGGCCTCCCTGTTTAAAGAACCACTGTTGCACCCGTTCGGCGTGAATTGGTTCAAAAGTGCGCCGTAGTTGCCAAGGGGGACCGTAATAGTCAGGACGACTGCGATAACGGTCTAAAAGAGTTTGGATGCGCTGATTTTGGTCAGAAAAGCCCTGTCTAGGGGTGGATTGCCCCACCGGTTCCGATTCATAACCCGAACGGTTAGAACGACGGGGTTCTTGCCAATTATCCTGGCCCTGGTTACTGGTACGGGAGGGACGGGGACGTTCTTCGGGATAATCTCGGCCTTGACTGCCACGGGATGGGCGCGGGTTTTCCTCCCGTTCGGTCCGCAGGGGAGGTTCCACGGAGCGGGGGGATTTTTCGGGGGTTTCAAAACGGGGTAATTCCAACTGTTCGGCAGCCGCAGCCAAATCCTGTAAACTGCCCACCAGATAGTCTTTAAATCCCTGAACCCGCACGGCTATGTCCTGGGAGACTCCGGCGAAATTACTCCGCATTTCCTGCCGAATACGCTCACGACGGCGTTCTAACTGTTCGATCGCCAATTCTAAAGCCTGTTTGCGTTGTTCTAGGTCTTTTACGCCTTCCTTGAGCATTCTTTCCATTTGAGCTTTGATATCCCCTAGTTCTTCGGCGATCAAGCGTTCTCTTTCCGCTTTTAATGCCGAGATTTCTGCCTCTAGGCTCTGTTTTTGCCGTTCTAGAGCCGAGATTTCCTCCCGCAGGGGTTGCGCTGGCGCTGCGGGAACTAATTCGCCTTCGGGGGCGATTTCCGATGGCAGGGGATTCTCTACTGGGCGATCGTTCCAGAGATCGTCAAAACTAAATTCTTCGACAGATTCATTGGGTAAGTCTGTCATTTTGTCAAGGGGTAAAACATTAAAATCTTCTGAATTCATCGGATTTAGAAATGCAGAGCGAACAGAGGGCCAAGGCAGGCAATTAAGACGCTATTAGCTAGATTTTATTTTATCTCAATCTTAGTTCGCTTCTGAGTCGATCGCTTGCGATGCTGCTAAAGGATAGTATTTTTCCAGGCACAGTCTCAGGGTTGCGCTGTCAAAGATAATTGGCAAAAAATGAATGCTGTTAATTTCTTTGAAATAAAATAAGATCGGGACTTGATTCCAGAAAATACGCCAATTTTGCCATTCTTGGTAGGGAAAGGAGCGAATTTGTTGCCCGGACAGATAGACATCTAGGGAGGTGGGGGTAAACTGGAGACGAATGCGGGTAGTCTGGAACATCAAGAATAGCCCTAACAGGGAGAAAATTATTCCGATCCAGACCTGTAAAAAGAGTAAAGGCAGCGATAAAATTACCAAAAACAGGGGAATTCGATAGTTAGGAGCCAGTTCGATCGTTCCTGTTACTTCTTGCGGGGAAATAGTTTTCATCGGTGTCCCTATCGGCAGTCAGCCAAAATATCTTCGCTTCTAGTTTATCGCATTGTTTTTCCAGAGGCGATCGAGATAATCGAGACTCGATCGGGGATGATCTGGTGATGTCATGGTATCGTAGAAGGAGACTTTACCACCATAGGCGCGCCGGAGATTAAAATCAGTTAAGACCTTAGATCGTTGATCGGCGAGGATTAATTCTGTATTTAAGAGGATTAAATCAGCAAAATGGGTGATAGATTCGCCTAAATCATGGTTAACCACCATGACAATTTTATTTTCTTGGGCTAACTCACCAAAGATATTAAAAAGGATGCCCTCGGTTTTTTGATCTACCCCAACGAAAGGTTCATCAAAACAGAAAATCTCCGCTTCTTGGGCCAAAGATCTGGCTAAAAAGACTCTTTGCTGTTGTCCTCCCGACAGCTGACCGAGGGGACGATGGCGTAAATCAGCCATTTCCACCCGTTCTAGGGCATTTAAAGCCTGTTGACGACTAATATGGGAAAAAGGACGAAACCAACCCGTTTTTCTGACTCTCCCCATCATTACCACATCCCAAGCGGTGACGGGATAGGTCCAGTCGATTTGAGATCTTTGGGGAACATAAGCGACTTTATCCAGTTGTTGCTGTAGAGATTGCCCTTGATAGTTAACGGTTCCCTGTTGTACGGGAATTAATCCTAGCATGGCTTTGATCAGGGTACTTTTGCCCGCACCGTTGGGACCGATAATACCGGTTAGTCGTCCTGGATAAATTTTCAGGGTGATATCCCGTAGGGCTTCCACGCCGCGATAATATACTCCTAGATGACTAACTGTAATTGTCGTTTGCATAGTTGTTACCCTGAGTCTTCATTTCTAGCATAACTAAAAATGAGACAATTATGAAGCAACCATGAAAAGATTATGAAAGATAGGCGGGGTGAGATTAATCGCCACTCAGTAAAGCTTCCACGAATTCGTAACTGGAAAAAGGCCGCAGATCCTCGATTCCTTCCCCAGCGCCAACAAAGCGAATCGGTAGGTTAAGCTGACGCGCTACGGCAAGGGCAACACCCCCTTTAGCTGTACCATCGATTTTAGTCAGGATCACGCCGCTTAATTGGGCAGCTTCCGAGAAAACCTCTGCTTGTCGCAGCCCGTTTTGTCCTAAAGTGGCATCGAGAACTAGAAGGGATTCCACCACGGCACTCTCGGCTTTTTTGTCGATAATGCGGCGAATTTTGCTTAATTCTGCCATTAAGTTCTTTTTATTCTGCAATCTTCCCGCCGTATCCACTAAGAGTAATTCTACCTCCCTGGATTTAGCGGCTTCGATGCCATCGTACACCACGGCGGCCGGGTCGGTATTTTTGCCCGGGTTGGCAATTACTTCGACTTGCGATCGCTCTCCCCAAACTTTCACCTGTTCCACGGCAGCCGCGCGAAAGGTGTCGGCAGCGGCGATCATACAGCTATAGCCAGATTGTTTAGATAAATGGGCTAATTTGCCGATAGTTGTCGTTTTACCCACTCCGTTAACTCCTGTGAGCATCCAGATATTTAATTTGCCTTTTTCTGGCTCAAAACCGGGGTTGCTATAATTGGCTAAAGGTGCATCTAAAATCTCGCGGATAATTTCTTTGAGATATTCGATCGCTTTTTCGGGAGGCAAAGCTTCCTGTTTTAGCTTATTTTGGAGGGTAGTGATAATATAATCGGTGGCATCTACCCCCACATCAGCCTGAAGCAATAAAGCTTCGATTTCCTCCACCGCATCTTGATTGAGGGGACCCTGACCGACCACGGCCTTAAGCTGATTGACCAAGCTGCGGCGCGTTTTGCCTAAACCCTGACGCAATTTTTTTAACCAGGTGATTTCTTCTTCGGAAACGTCCTCTGCTTGTCGTCCCTGATTGGCTAAAACTTTGGCCGACCAGATAAAATCCTCATCCGGTTCTGTGGGGGTTTCGATGGCGGTTTCTTTGAGAATTTCGAGGCGCTCGGATTTTTTCAGCCATGCGGGGGTATTATCCTCGGTTTCCTCTTCTTTAACTGCTTCTTCCTCTTGCGGAGGTTCGGTTTCAGCAATAGATGTTTCAGGGGTTTCGCTAACGACGGCCTCGGCCGTGGCTTTTTTCTCTTGAATATTTTTAAAGGCTTTTTTGGCCCAATCTAAATATTCTTCCTGACTGGTTGCCTCGCTGGGGGTTTCCTCTACGGGTGCAGGGGGTGCTTGTTCTTGTTCGGGTTGGACTTTCTGACGACGGAACCAGTTAAACATAGGAGAAACTAAACATAAAACTATTTATCTAGTTTATTTTAACCCTTGGGGTGAGCAATTTTGATAGTTAGATTTTTAATTGTGGATTTCTCAGCATTTTTTGCCAGAGATTAAGAGAAAAATATGATCCGAGCAACTCAATCGATAACCTTGATTAAGGATAACTTTGTCTCTTTTTAGGGAAATGCTGTATCCTAGAAAATAGAATAGGAAGGAGAGTCAAAAATGTTAACCGCTACCGACACTAAATATTATACTCCCGAAGAATATCTCGCCCTAGAGGAAACGTCCGAAGATAAACATGAATATCGTCAAGGAGAAATTATCCCAATGGTAGGAGCAACAACTAATCACAATCAGATTTGTCTAAATTTTTGCCGTAATTTTCCTTTAAATATCAATAATCAAGATTATTATACCTACATGGAAACGGTGCGTTTATGGCTGTCAGATTATACCATTTACACCTATCCCGATGTGATGGTGATTAAAGGTCAACCTCTCTATCAAGGGAATAGTCAATCTAACGTGATCAATCCTTTAATTATTGTCGAAGTTCTCTCTAATTCTACCCAAGCTTATGAGCGAGGGGACAAGTTTAAATTCTATCGTTCTTTGCCAACTTTTCAGGAATATATTCTGATTGAACAATCTAGTTATAGTGTGGAACGTTATTATAAACAAAAGGATGATCAATGGTTAATTGATTTCTGCACGGGAGAAAATGCGGTTTTACAATTGCTGTCAGTGGATTGGCAGATTTCTTTTCAAGATTTATATCAAAGAGTCAATTTTGACCTAGCGGAAACCTAAAATTAAGAGAAAGGTGAAAAAGATTGGGACCGGAATTGAGCAGGAAAAGGTCGCTGTCAAGAAAATCATCGTTCCTAAGCGCGTCAGCGGATTTCTGAGATATTTAAGATACACTTTTCCGAGCAACTCAATCGATAACCTTGCTTAAGGATAACTTCGTCTCTTTTTAGGGAAATGCTGTATCCTAGAAAATAGAATAGGAAGGAGAGTCAAAAATGTTAACCGCTACCGAAACTAAATATTATACTCCCGAAGAATATTTAGCTCTAGAGGAAACGTCCGAAGATAAAAATGAATATCGTCAAGGAGAAATTATCCCCATGGTAGGAGCAACAACTAATCACAATCAGATTGCCGGAAACTTCTATCGAAGATTTCCTCTGACTATCAATAATCAAGATTATTATACCTACATGGAAACGGTGCGTTTATGGCTGTCAGATTATAGCATTTACACCTATCCTGATGTGATGGTGATTAAAGGTCAACCTCTCTATCAAGGGAATAGTCAATCTAACGTGATCAATCCTTTAATTATTGTCGAAGTTCTCTCTAATTCTACCCAAGCTTATGACCGAGGGGACAAGTTTAAATTCTATCGTTCCTTACCAACTTTTCAGGAATATATTCTGATCGAACAATCTAGTTATAGTGTGGAACGTTATTATAAACAAAAGGATGATCAATGGTTAATTGATTTCTGCACGGGAGAAAATGCGGTTTTACAATTGTTGTCAGTGGATTGGCAGATTTCTTTTCAAGATTTATATCAAAGAGTAAATTTCGACCTAGCAGAAACCTAAAATTAAGAGAAAGGTGAAAAAGAGTCGCTGTCAAGAAACTCATCATTTAATTAGCTTTGCAATAAATATGTAATCTTTTTTGGTATAATAGACGGACTACTATTGTTAAATCTATGGAAGCTCTAGATTTTTCCGATCAACTACAATGGACAGCAGAAGCAAAAGCAAAACTGAAAAATATTCCCTATTTTGTTCGTTCCCAAGCGCGTCAAAGGATAGAAGAATTAGCTCGTCATGCCGGTTCCGATCGAGTTACCGTGGAAATGGTAGAACAGGCTAGAGTAGAATTTGGACAGTAGATTTTTAGCCGCCAATTTGGGACATAGTACGGGTATAAATGCCGCTTGATGTGCCGGAATCACGCAGTTTAAAGTTTATTTCTGCTTTCAGTTCCATTAATTTCCCGACTTTTTCCCTGATTTCTGCCGGCGAAATTCCCTGACGGAGGGCAGTTTTTAGGTCAATTTGTCCAGTTTCGTTGAGGAGACAGGGACGCAACCAACCATCGGCCGAGAGACGTAGGCGGTTACAGCGATCGCAAAAACATTCCGACATCTGACTGATAAAGCCAATTGTACCCTTAGCCCCCGGAATTTGAAAAACATCTGCTGGACCATTTCCCCGCACTTGACCCTCATTTAAGCCCCATTTCGCCCGAATTCGCCCTCTTAATTCCTCGTTCGCAATCCAAGCTTTTTCTTGAAATAAATCACCGTTACCGATGGGCATAAACTCGATAAAACGGACGTGCCAACGCTTCTCGATGGTCAAAGCCGCTAAATCTTCCACTTCTGCCTCATTTATCCCCGGAATCACCACCACATTCAATTTTAAGGGGTCAAAACCCACCCTCTGGGCTGCTTGAATACCTGCCCAAGTTTTTTGCCAACGACTCCGGCCGCGATTACCGATAATTTTATCGAAAGTGTCGGGGTCGAGGGAGTCTAAACTGATATTAATCCGTCTTAGTCCGGCATTATACAACATTTCGGCTAAATTGTCAAGTAAATAACCATTAGTGGTCAGAGCTAAATCGCTAGTGGCAGATAAAGAGGCGATATCGCGCACAATCTCCACTACTTCGGGATGTAAGAGAGGTTCCCCACCAGTAAGGCGAAATTTGCGGAAACCGAGGGGAATAAAGACATTTTTGACTAAAGTAAGAATTTCCTCCCGGGTGAGTAAATCTTGCGGTCGAACATAGGACAATTCTGCATCTTCAGGCAGACAATACTGACAGCGAAAGTTACAGCGATCGATTAAACTAATCCTGAGATAGTCAATTTGGTTCAAGTTCACGGGCAAATACTGTTATAAAACTTCATGAATTTATCATAACAATTCTGGCTCGATCGATATCTAGACATCGGGCTAAGTTTCCAGAAAACCACGGTAACATCTGGATATTAGTCTATGATGACAATAGATTTGGTCAATGGCAAGAGCCAATAACCATTCGGAAGTTTGACAATTTTTCTTGATTGTACTTAACTAAAAAGGTCAGCTAACACCGGCAAGAAATATTAAACAATCCTCTAGATATGGACAAACAGAATACTATCTAAATTGAGCGAGCCAGTAATGCTATGATCAAAAATCATTGCTCTTGAGATGGTAATTTGTGTGATGTTACCTTTTTTGCTACCCATTGCCCAAACTCCCCCTAGTGTAGAAATAATTCGACCGGTGCAGGTGCGTCCTTTACCGAATCAACTAGATCAAGTTCCCGTTTTTAATAGCAATAGTCCCGAATTATTGCTAGGAGAAGGGATTTTGCTTTCGACTTTTCCCCCCCAAGAGAAAAGTTTCCCCTCGGCCCATTTAAATTATGCTTTTCAGGGACGCTTTGATATTTTTGCCCACCATATAGCGAGGGGGAGTTTTCCCGATAATTTACGCACCCTTTATCTGGGTATATTACTCCACAATCCCAGTCCTAATCCCGTGACTGTTAAAATTTTGCAGGGGGCTAGTTATTTGAGTCAACCCGATGCAGCTTTTATCGATTTACCGGCACAAGTGGAAAATAATCAGGGGACGGTTTTTGCCGGGCCGGGAAGTCGGGTAATGGGGGATATTTTAATGGGGCAGCGTCAGGATATTTTTCCCGATCGGATTATTATTCCGGCGGGTGAGAGTTTTATGGTCTTAAATGCAGCGATTCCCGTGCGCGATTTGACTCCCCCTTTAAACGGTAGATCCACTTATCTCCGTCTGGAAAGTGACGGTCTTCTCTACGCTGCTAGTTTAGCTCTTTATGCACCTTTAGATGAAAATGGGCAGGAAAGACCACCAAATCTGACAGAATGGGAAAATTTGCTAGAAAAAGGCGATTTATCGACTCCGCGGGATCGAGCGCCCACTCCTCCCAATAGTCAAGGACAGATAATTTATGGACGGGTAGCGGGGGTGTCCCAAGGTTCAGCTTGGCCAGCCCGATTAGTCGATCGAGCTTCTTTATGGTTAAATATTCCTGATTCTGGTCAATCTATAGCCTATGGGATTAGCACCCTACCCGGAGGCAAACTGGGAACGGAACAAAATCAAAGTGCTACCATGTTAGTTCGCTATCCCGATACGGCCTATCAAGCTCATGGTAATTACGGTGTGGAATATAGGTTAAGTTTACCTCTATTTAATCGCAGTGATGAAGCGAAAACAGTGACTATTGCGCTAGAAACACCGATTAAAGAGGATATTATTCGGCAGGGTTTGCGTTTTCTCGATCCGGCTGCCCCACAAGTGTTTTTTCGGGGAACGGTAGCCGTCAATTATAGCGATGACCAGGGACAGGCACAAAGCAGATTTTTCCATCTCGTCCAAAGACGCGGACAAGAGGGGCAACCTTTAGTGACTCTGACTATTCCTCCAGGGGATTGGCATATAGTACAGGTAAATTTTTTATATCCACCAGATGCAACTCCTCCGCAGGTCTTAACGATTAAGACCGAGTAGAACAAGTTTAAAATTGGCCGTTAACGATCGCAATATTCCATTGACCGTCTTGGTTGGTTTCAAAGGCAATTTGGCGACCATCACCGCTAATGGTGGGATTACGGACGCTTCCCCGCAGGTTAGCGGTTAACAGGGTTGCACGGGACAGGGAACGATCATAAACCATGACATCACTTTTGCCGCGTTCGCTGGAGACATAGGCAATTAAACGACCGTCAGCATTCAGAGATGGCTGATCTTGGCTAGAATCGCCACGATTTAGGTTAGGGAGATTAACTAAGCGCTTTTCTTGCAGATCGAATAAATATATACTACGACGACCGGAGCGATCGGAAGCGAAGGCTAAATAGCGACCATCAGCACTATAACTGGGGAATTGATCGGGAGCAAAACTATTTAAACCACCGGCGGGAACTTGAGGAGTGATCAAAAGAGGAGAATTACAGCCACTTATCCCCGATAACAGCCCAAAAGAGGCCAAAAATCGCCCCAGCCAGACAAAAAAAATTTTTTCTTTCATCTTGACTTTTGACCCCAAATGTGCTAGTAACTTTCTTCCTTGCCGACGGTTTTGAGGGTAAGTAGTTGATTGCCTTGACTAAGACTATCGGCGATCGCTTCTCGAATCGGGAGGTCAATACTGGTTTCAGCGAGGATTTCTTGGGCTTTTTGCCGCAAATCTGCCCCAGTATCGGCATCTACTTGGTCTAGATCGAGTAATTCCTGCGATAGCTGTTCGATCGAATTCGGGTTAGTCATAGCTCAGGCTCCCAACAAGCTTAATTACATACAATCCCATTTTGACACTCCTGGGCCTAAAGGCGTGAGGATTCTTGAGCTAATCACAGCCCTTTCTGGTTTCCCTTACTTAGGTCTTACACGATTAGGTCTGAACCGAACCTACTAGAATATCACTTGCTATCTAGTTATCCTTTTTCTGGTTCACTCTCCAAGCGTTTTGGTCTTTCAACCAAGATTTGGGTATGCCCTACCCTATCTGTCTGAC